>NZ_JAAGPG010000196.1:0-14798 GCF_017104665.1 Burkholderia sp. Se-20378
TTTTTTGTTTACGATGCGGCGCCGCCCGCGGTGGACTCGCTGGCGCACCCTCTGTCCCTCCGCGACGCTCTGCCGATCCCTGGTCGCGGCCGCGCTCCAGTTCTGGGCGCGGCACGGCGCCGGTGCCGCGTGCCGCTTCGACGTCGTCGCGTTCGAGGCCGGCCGGCTCGCGTGGCTGCGCGATGCATTTCGTGCCGATGATGCGTAGCCGCGAGCTGTGACGAGATGTAAAGAGTTCTTGCCGGACCCCCGGAGAGGGTGCCGGAGTACGGTAAACTCGCCGCACCCACGATGTCGCGCGATGCGTGCCACGCGCCCAGTTCACCAGGAATCGATGTCAGTCGAACGTATGCAGCAACATTTCCGCGACAGCGCTGCGGTTAACGCCGAAGCGGCGGACGCGCTGTCGCTGCCGATCGCAGCCGCGGTCGATGCGATGTTCGCCGCGCTGGCGAACGGCAACAAGATCGTCGCCTGCGGTGACGGCCCGGCGGCCGCCGCCGCGCACTACCTCGCCGTGTCGCTCGTCGGCGGCTTCGAGCGCGAGCGCCCGGGCCTGCCCGCGATCGCGCTGGCCACTGACGCGTCGCAGGGCGGCCTCGCGGGCGCGGTATCCGCCGAGCAACTGTTCGCCCAGCAGGTGCGCGTGCTCGGCCAGACCGGCGACATCCTGCTGGTGCTCGCCCCGTCCGGCGCGTCGCCGCGTGTGCTGGCGGCGATCGACGAAGCGCACGAGCGCGAGATGACCGTCGTTGCGCTGACGGGTGGCGACGACCATGCGGTCGCGGCTGCGCTGTCCGATACCGATATTCCGATCAGCGTGCCCGCCGTTCGCGCGGCGCGCATCCACGAAGTCCATCTGCTGACCATCCACTGCCTGTGCGACGGCATCGACGCGATGCTGCTGGGTGAGGATTGAACGAAGGAGAGCCGTCGATGAATCAAAGCCGCGTCAAACAGACGCTCGTCAGAACCACGCTGCTCGCTGCGCTGACGGCGGGCCTCGCCGTGTCGCTGCAAGGTTGTGTACTCGGGGTCGTGGGCGCAGCGGCCGGCGGCGGCGCGCTGATCGCGACCGATCGCCGTACGCTCGGCGCGCAGACGGAAGATCGCGAGATCCAGGTCAAGTCGCTCACGCAGATCAACAACGGGCTGCCCGACCAGTCGCACGTGAACGTGACGGTGTTCAACCGCCGCGTGCTGCTGACCGGCGAAGTGCCGAACGATGCATCGAAGCAGCGCGCCGAGGAAATCGTGCGCGGCATCAACAACGTGAACGGCATCGTCAACGAGCTGTCGGTCGAGCCGGCGTCGTCGCTGTCGTCGCGCGCGAACGACTCGTACCTCGAAGGGCGCGTGAAGTCCGAGCTGATCGCGACGAAGGGCATCTCGTCGAACTACTACAAGGTCGTCAGCGAACGCGGCAACCTTTACCTGATGGGGCTCGTGACGGTCGACGAGGGCAATCGCGGTGCGGAAGCCGCCAGCCAGGTGCCGGGCGTCGAGAAGGTCGTGAAGGTGTTCCAGTACGTGAAGCCGCAGGACGCGCAGGCGCTGCAGGACGCATCGCCCGCAAGCGGCGCGTCCGGTGCGCAGGCCGCTGCGCCGGCGGATACCGCGACGGTGGGCGCCGTGCCCGACGCGTCGGTGCAATCCACGCCGCTGCAGCCGCCCGCGCCGATCTCGAATTCGTCGAACGTGCACCCGGGCAACCCGAAGGCCCCGTCGCAATGAAGAACATGCAGATCAAGCAGATGAAACAGTGGATGGTGCAGGGCGCCGCGGCCGCGGCGCTCGTGGTGGGCGCGCTGGGCGTCGCGCACGCGGATGTCGGCGACGGCCTGAAGGTCGCGCGCGGCAACGCGTGCATGGGCTGCCACGCGGTCGACCGCAAGCTCGTCGGCCCGTCGTTCAAGGATATCGCCGCCCGCTACAAGGCCGATCCGCAGGCCGTGGCCAAGCTGTCGAAGAAGGTGAAGGAAGGCGGCTCGGGCGTCTGGGGCGCCATTCCGATGCCCGCGCACCCGCGCATGAGCGACGCCGACGTGCGTTCGGTGGTCGAATGGGTGCTGGCTGGCGCGCCGTCAAAGTAAGGTTTCAGGGCTGATTCATCCCCTATTGCCAAGCGCAGAAATGCGTGTGTATGATGGTTGACTGATGGGGCGGTAGCTCAGCTGGGAGAGCGTCGCGTTCGCAATGCGAAGGTCGGGAGTTCGATCCTCCTCCGCTCCACCAACGGAATTCGAAGGCCCGATCGTCTCGAGACAGGAAAGGGAATGCTGCACCGGGTGCAGCGTTGTGTTTCCGCCCGGGCGTACAGCCTTATGCATCGCAAACAAAAAGCCGGCTTCGTGCCGGCTTTTTGCTTTTCTGCTCGACATCGGCGTGCGTACACGTTGCTTCGTCGACTTCCTCTTCAGCCGCTTGTTTTTCCGTGCGAATCGCTCGATCCCCTCGGGCTGCGGCCGGCGCCTCCCCGCGTGACGCCGGAATCCGTCATTTTTAGTCAGATTGTGTCGGCAACCGGCATGGATACACGTAGGGTACCGAAATATTTCCGTGAATTTGATATGCTCGCTGTCACAAATCGGTAGTGTGACCGTGACATGACGCACGTCGCAAAGCCGAAGCCAACAGGTCGACAACAATATTGAGAGAACGGCTGTGTCGATAAGCGAAACAATAAGCAGCTTTGCATCGGGGGTGGTCGACTGGAACCGTCGGCCGGTCGCCTTGAATTTCGGCAAGGCGCAAGACGCGTTGGGGCACTTGCTTGCGCTGCAGCATGCGCACGTGCACGAAGGGTTGATGACCGGCATTCGCGGGCATCTGACCTGCGTGTCGGCCCGCCACAACCTGCCGCCGCGGCTGTTCCTCGGCGTCCCTGTCTCGATCCGGCTCGTCACCGATCGGGGGCAACTGCACTTCGTCAACGCGATCATCCAGGACGTGCAGATCGGCCAGAGCGACGGCGAGCTGTGCGTGTACCAACTGACGGTGTGCGATGCCCTGTCGTTGATGGACAAGCGCACGAATTCCCGCGTATTCCGTCAGAGCAGCGTCGTCGACATCCTCTCGACGCTGTTCACCGAATGGCGTCAGCGCAGCCCTGCACTGGCAGCGGCGTTCGAATTCGACCTGTCCGGCTTGAGTCGCGACCGATATCCGGCGCGCGAACTGACTCGCCAGGTCAACGAATCGGATGCGAAGTTCGTGCGCCGCCTGTTGCGGCGCGAAGGCATCACGGTGTTCGCCAAGGCCGGCCCGGTCAAAGGCGAGGGTAACAGTCACGACGATACGCCCGCGCATACGCTCGTGTGCTGCGACGATCCGATGTCGCTGCCCCAGGCACCGGCCGGTACGGTGCGGCTGCATCCGCGCGACGCCGCGACCGAGGAGCGCGACACCGTCACGCTGTTCGCGCTGCATCAGCGTCTGACGCCCGGCCAGGTCGGCCGCCCGTCGTGGGATTACAAGAAAGCGCGTATCGACGAGTCGATGGTCGCGACGAGCCTCAATCAGGGCGAGGCCGGCAACGACCTGGCGCAATTGCTGACCGATGTCGCGATCGACATCCCGCATGCGGGCGACTCGTGGAACGATCACGAGCGCCTCACCCGTGCCCGGATGCTCGCGCATCAGTTCGAAGCCGAGCGTTACGACGGCGTGAGCAGCGTACGCGACCTTGCCGTCGGTGCGTGGATCACGCTGACCGGCGATCCCGAACGGGACATGCAGCCCTCCGACCAGCGGCAGTTCGTGATCACGTCGATCGACCACGACGTCTGGAACAATCTGCCGAAAGGGCTGACCGACCGCGTGCAAGCGCTGTTTGCCGCGAGCCGGCACCTGGCCTATCCGTCGCCATTGCAGCAGCCTGCCGCAGCGACCGAGCCCGACACGCGCTACGAGAATCATTTCACCTGCGTGCGGCGTGGCGTACCGCTCGCGCCCGCATACGACCCGAAGATCGACCTGCCGCCCGTGCATCTGCTGACCGGCACGATCGTCGGCCAGCAGGGCGAGGAAGTGTTCTGCGATGCCGACGGCCGCGTACGTGTGCGGATCCACGGTCTCGATCCGGCGGATCATGCGCACGCGCAGGGCGCGGGCACGAACGACAATGCCGGCGACAGCGCACCGATCCGTGTCGGGGCGAGTCTCGCGGGTGGAAGCTTCGGCGCGCTCTTTCTGCCGCGTGTCGGGATGGAAGTCCTGATCGGCAGCCTCGGCGGCGATCCGGACCGGCTGGTCATCATCAACGTGCTGAGCAACGGCGTGAATCCGCCGGCGGCCTTCACCCACATCGGCAATCTCCCCGGCAACCGCTATGTGTCGGGGATCAAGACCAAGGAAATCAAGGGGAGCCGGTATAACCAGCTGCGTCTCGACGATACGCCGGGACAGATTTCCAGCCAGCTGGCGAGCGAGCACGCGCATTCTCAACTGAATCTGGGGTACCTGACGCAGCCTCGCCAGGACGGCCGAGGCCAGGACCGTGGTGAGGGCGCGGAATTGCGTACCGACGCGGCTGCCGCGCTGCGGGCCGCGCAGGGGATTCTGCTGACGACCTACGCACGCTCGCAAGCGAGCGGTGGGCAGCTCGATCGCGACGAGTTGTTGCGGTTGCTTGGCGAGTGCACCGAGTTGTTCAAGTCGCTGGGCGACTACGCAGGCCAGCATGGCGGACAGGCCGCCGATACGGCGGGCCAGCAGGCGGTTGCGGCTGCGTTCAAGGGCTGGACACCCGGCAGCGGTGCGTCGGGTTCCGGCAACGACGCTGCCGGGTCGCAGGCGCTGATGGCGTTCGGCGCGCAAGCCGGTTCGGTTGCGATCACGCCGAAGACGCACGTGACCTACGCCGGCGAGAACATCGACCAGGTCGCGCAGCAACATGTCCAGCTGACCAGCGGGCAGCGCATCACGCTGCACGGTGGGCGCGGCGTCGCGATGTTCGCGCACAGCGATGGCGTATCGGCGATCGCGAATCAGGGGAAGGTGACGCTACAGAGCCAGAACGACGACACGCAGATCGATTCCGCGAAGAACATTCAGTTCACGGCGGCCGGTGGCAAGCTCGCGGGCATGGCGAGCGAAGAGGTGGTCTTCACGACCTCCGGCGGCGCGTACCTGAAACTGCACGGCAGCGATATCGAGCTGGGGTGCCCGGGCAGTTTCACGGTGAAGTCGGCCGGGCACTCGTGGCAAGGGCCGGCGAGCATGAGCACGGATATGCCGAAGTTCGATCATGCGCCGCTCGGGCGCGTGCCGAAGCTCGTGCGGGCGACCGATGGGCAGGCCGTCGAGGGCATGCAGGCGGAAATCACGAAAGCGTCGGGCGAAGTGATCAAGGGGCAGTCCGATGCCGCGGGCAAGCTTGCTCCGATCCAGAGCAACCAGTTCGAACCGTTCGTCGTGAATTTCTTCAAGAACAAGATCTGACCGGGGATAAAAATAATCATGGCAGACACAGCCGATACTGCACCGGCCAGTCCGGGTGCATCTGAAAACAATCCGCCGGCGCAGGCCGCAGTGAGCGATGGTGGCGGTCTCGATCCGCGTACGCCTGCGGGCGGGGGAGCGTCGGGAGGCGGCGACGATTCGCAGAATCGCTATCTGGTCGCCAACGGTAATGGCGTGGTGACGCTCAACCAATCCGACTACCTGTGCGTGATGCAGATGCCGTTGCCGGGCATCGTGATTTTCGTGCATGGGGTCAACTCGGAAGGGGAGTGGTTCGAGCCGGGTGAAGAGGGTCTGTGCGAAGGGTTGAACAAGCGGCTTGGACGCGAAGACGATCTTTTAACTCATTGCGGGCCGAAGGGTGGTCAGATGGGTCCGATGCATTACACGGCGAGCCTGACGGACGATGGTTTTATCAACCCGCAGTTGTGGGCCGGTACGTATATGCAACCGGATGAAAATACGTTCTCGCCTGTTATTCATTTCCGCTGGGGTTACAAAGCGAACAAGGAGGAGCTGAAGCGCTACGGCGAGTCGATCTTCCTGAATGAAAAGAACTACTGGGGTGGCGGACCTTTTGCGAACGGCTGCGGTAGCCTGCCGGATTTATGGAACGCTGGTGTTGATCCCCGGATCTTCGGCTTCATCAATGTGCAGGGACTCAATCCGACGCAACGTCCGCTCTTCGAGACACCACCACGCATGTACAACGTAATGGGCGCGTTGCGTCTCGCAAAACTCATCGGCTCCATTCGCAAGGCACAGTCGGACGTGCCAATCACGGTGGTGTGCCATAGCCAGGGCAACATGGTCGGTATTGCAGCTGCGTTCCTCGGGGACCGCTTGTCGAAGGATGCGGGCGTGAGATGCGTGGCCGACACTTATGTGCTGGCCAATCCGCCCTACGGGATCGTCGGTTCTATCGAAGGCGACAACTCGCCTTTTATGGAGGACTGGACTGAACGCAACGACAAGGACAAGCACGGCAACCGTGGGCGCGTGGAGTCGCCGGCGCGGGCGAAGACGCTGAAAGCGTTCTTCGAACTGATTGCGCAGAGCAAGGATGCCGAGGACAAGCGCGACCCGCTCGATCTCCGTATGACGATGGCAAACATGAAGCCGGGCGAAGACGGCAAGCCTGCTTACGATCCGGACAACGACCGGAAACAGTACGGGGTTCAGAACCATACCTACGGCCGTGTCACGCTGTATTCATGCCCGCACGACCAGGTGATTTCCGCCGCTCCGGTGCAGGGAATGGGCTGGCGAGGATTGCATCCGGACGAGGTTGAACTCGTCAAGGGTTCGAGCCTTTTCACGCAACGTGTATTCGCAACCAATTTTCAGGTCGGTCAGGCGGAGCCCGTGACCTACGACACGTGGAAGGACGATTGGCGTTATGGCAAGGGCTCATCGGACCTGTTCTTTTATCCGACGTCGCCCCCGGCCAAATACAGCCTGGTCAAAGCACTGCGGGGCAACCCGAACTGGTACGGTAAGGTCGGCACCATTGCGGTGGCCCCTGTGCTGTATATCGTAACGATGGCGACATCGGCGTTGGGAGTGATGCGCGTCAATGCTGAGCCGCCAAAGAAATGCGGCAAGACGCAGGAGGGCTGGCACGTGATTTGCGACGCCCCTGGTCTGCCTGAGCCGTTCTTCCCGCAGGCGATTCGCTATGGGGCAGTCGTGCGCGTAAAGGATGGCAATGCGGAAAGTGATTTCAACGAGGACAACGATCCGGTGGCGGCTCAGCGTAACAAGAACAAGACAAGCATCGACAAGACTGATCCGTACGACACTTACAAACCCGACGACGATGATCATGCTGCGGAGATGGCACCGCACGGGGATGCCAGCACAGAGGCGTCACAGCGTTATGAGGATCGCGCGATCGCGCGCATGGAGGCGCGTCACAAAAACAACCCGGAATGGGTCAAGGACGGTGAGGTCGTTGGTGAGGCTGGTCCCAATGCACAGATGCCCGATGGGTATCAGAAATGGCGAAACAAGCAGATCGTGCAGATCCTCGATGCAACAGTGAATAACCCGACGAACCATTCGACGATCATGACCAATCCGAAGCACGCCAGGTTGGCACTGACGTACGATGTTGCGATCGGCATCTGTCGGATTTCGAATGAGCAATTGAACCAGTTCAGGATTGAGGCCGACTGGAGATTCGGTGAGAGTCTGGACAAGGTCAACCCGAACAAGATTTATTCGGCTTACTTCGAGAAAGGAAAGATGAATGGCGACTTTTTGCAGGATTGGGTGCTTAAAGACCCCGAAGCGACGCTGCCTGAATCGATAGACGACAAGCGTCAGGGGGGGATGTTGCTCGGTATCGGGAGGGGCGCATGAGATCGCTGTTTGCATCCCGGTCACGACGCCTTGCACTGGCATTGGTTGGGGTACTACTTGTGATGGGTGTCGTTGCTATCGAAGCGATTGGTCACGGCGCACAGACACGAAGCATGGGAGAGGAAATGACACGATGGATTGGATTGCCGGCCCTGGCTGGGATCGCTGTTTTTGCATTTGCCACGGCTTGGTCATCTTCGACTGCGGAGGCTGCTCAGCCGGTTTCCGTGCCGACACCTTCTGTGCCAGTCCAGGAGAAGCCGTTTCTCGCACAGGTGGTCGGTCTGGAATGGCTCAATCCTCTCCAACGCCGTGACTATCCAACGGAATGGCAATTGTTGTGGACGTTGGGGCTCGTCAAGCCGAACAAGAATGACGATATGGTCAGAAAGGACCCCAAGGCGTTCGGTACTGTTCGCCCTGTCGCTGGAGTTGCCTATGGCAACAACGGAGCGGAAAGTTTCGACGGGTTCTATGAAAAATATATCTCTAAGTTTCTGGGCTTATTCGCCGAGAAATATGTGATGAATGGTCACTATTTCTATACGGTCCAGCCACACGACCCGCATCAATGGCGAGAGCTGGCGGGTATTCGTGTCGAGTTTGCGATACCTCAGCGACTTGGGGCGAAGGAGGCGAAAGACTATTTGGCCTATCAGATCAAGGATTATTTTGAAATTGGCAATAAGTCCGCAAAGGACCTATGGAGCAAGGATCTGCCTGCGGACATTCAGATCCATGTCGGCGGTGCAAATGCCGGATTCACGTCGCTGAACGCTGCACTCGACTATCTGCAAGCGCATCCGCAGGAGAGCGTGTGGGTGATGAACTGGGACGCGCCGAGCTTTCCACCCAGAGATGCGCAGACGAACGAAAACCTTACCGTGCTGTTCCTCGCCGGTCCCGATCTGAAAACCGAGCGTGAACCGCTCGCATGGATCGGCAAGGCTGCGACGGGCAAGGCGAGTGACTACGAGGCGAAGGCTGGCACCACGCGTGCGGTCCAGGCATGGAAGGCGACGATCACGCAGGCTGCTCATAACGCAAACGTCGACCCCGCAAGCATCCAGTTTGTCGTGCACGACGCCGGCAAGGGTAGCGACGCGGCGTCAGCGCGTCTCGCCTCGCTGTCGCAGACACTCACGGAAACGCTGCCGGAATTCGACTACACGAAGCAGGTATTCAACACGCCGGCGCTGCTTGGCGACATGGGCGCAGGCACGGCGCTGACGGACATCGCACTCGCGATCGGCCGGATCAACCATTTCGGCGGCAATGCACTGGTTGCCGGTACAACGGACGCCGGCCACCCGACTGCCGTCGTCGTGCTACCGCCGTCTAAGCTCACACCGATCAACCCGGACGGAGACTGGTTCCGCGCACGCGGCGAGAACAATGCGTATCTCATCTGGTGGGGGCGTCGACACGACACGAATTACGGCGTCCAGGGTTACTCATACTGAGGAGCATCCATGCGCGGCATTATTCGGGTAGGGGACGTGCATAGCCATGGCGGCCGTGTAGAGACCGGCGCCTCGAACAGTGAAGTCATGGGGCGCGCGGTCGCCCGTCAAGGCGATCGCTGCACGTGCCCGCTGCATGGCGAGGTCGTGATCATCGATGGCGAAGCCGGTTTCGATGTGGAGGGCGCACCCGCGTCGTTCGATGGTCATAAAACCTCGTGCGGCGCAGTGCTCATTTCGTCAGTCGCCACCTCCGGTCTTTCCTGAACCGGGTGTGATAACGCATTTTGATTCTCTGTCTGTTGTCGAACTGGCCGGCGTTTCGCGTGAAGCGATATTCAATGCAAACGGTGCCCAGGGTTGGGCCAGATACCGGTACAAACAGATGACACGATGGGTAGGACTGCAAGCCTTGGCGGGAATAGTTGCTCTTGCATTCGCTACGGCATGGTCATCGTCGAACGCAGAGGCTGCACCGCCCACTTCCGCACCGATACCGTCGACGCCAGTCCAGGAGAAACCATTTCTCGCGCAAGTCGTGGGACTGGAGTGGCTCAATCCCCTGCAGCGTCGCGACTATCCGACGGAATGGCAACTGCTTTGGACAATGGGCCTCGTCAAACCGAACAAGAACGACGATATGGTCAGAACGGATCCAAAGAGTTTTACATCCGTTAAACCTGTTGCGATTGTTGCCGATGGTAACGGTGGGGATGAAAGTTTCGACGGATTCTATGAAAAATACGTCTCCAAACTCCTCGTCCTGTTCCATGACAAGTATGCGATGAATGGCCACTATTTCTATACGGTCCAGCCATCCGACAAGCGACACCGGCGGGAGTTGGCTGGTATCCGAATTGAATTCGCGATCCCCCCGCGACTGTCGCCGCAAGAAGCACGCGCATACCTATGCAAGGAAATGACCACGGCGTTTGCTATCGGAAACAAGGAGTTCCCCGATCTATGGAGCAAGGACACGCCACCGGACATTCAGATCCATGTCGGCGGCGCAAATGCCGGCTTCACGTCACTGAACGCCGCGCTCGACTATCTGCAGCAGCATCCGCAGGAAAGCGTATGGGTGATGAACTGGGGCGCACCGAGCTTTCCGCCCAAAGACGAGCAGATGAACGAGAACCTCACCGTGCTGTTCCTCGCCGGCCCGGATCTGAAGACCGACCGTGAGCCACTCGCATGGATCGGCAAGGCGGCGACCGGCAAGGTGAGTGACTACGAGGCGAAGGCCGGCACGACGCGTGCGGTCCAGGCATGGAAGGCGACGATCACGCAGGCAGCTCAAAACGCAAACGTCGACCCTGCAAGCATCCAGTTCGTGGTGCACGACGCAGGCAAGGGCAGTGATGTGGCGTCGACGCGTCTCGCCTCGCTGTCACAGACACTCACGGAAACGCTGCCGGAATTCGACTACACGAAGCAGGTCTTCAACACGTCGGCGCTGCTTGGCGACATGGGCGCGGGCGCTGCGCTGACGGACATCGCGCTCGCGATCGGCCGGATCAACCATTTCGGCGGCAACGCACTGGTCGCCGGTACAACGGACGCCGGCCACCCGACTGCCGTCGTCGTGCTACCGCCTTCGAAGCTCACGCCGATCAACCCGAACGGGGACTGGTTCCGCGCAAGAGGCGAAAACAACGCCTATCTGCCGTGGTGGGGGCGTCGACACGATACGAACTACGGCATCCAGGGTTACTCGTACTGAGCGTGGCCGCGAAGCCGCCGAGTAATCCCGGCCGCCATAGAACGACGACAGACGGCGGCTAGGTCAGCAACTCGTGGATAAACCTGAACGTCGGCACCGACAGCGCGGCGAACGCTACCGTGATGACCGCAAGAAGCGCCGTTCTTTTCCGCAGCAGTGCGAAGATGACGAACGACAGCGCATAGAACGCGCAGGTCAGCAGGATGATCCACCAGAGCGCCGCGTAGCCGGCGCCACCTTCGAAGTTCGATACGTTCCGCGTCATCAGGGGCGCGACATAGCCGGCGGCGGTCATGCTCGCGGGCAGGCCCAGCACCGAATACAGGACGTAGACGATGATCTGTCGCGGTGTCGGATCGGAAGACGTCATGACGGGCGGTTCTTTTTCGGGTGGAGACGGGCCGCCGAACCGTTCGCCTTGCGGGCCGATTCAGGCAGCCAGCAGGATGCGGGCGTTTCCGGTGTTTGGCAACCACCGGTCGCTACCCGCCTTCACCCTCACCCCCGCCCGAAACTCGGCCGCTTCGGATCGTACGTCCACCCCGGCACGAGATAGCGCATCGCGACCGCATCGTCGCGCGCGGTGCCGCCAACTTCCTTGTACAACGCATGCGCGGCCTCGACCTGCGCCATGTCGAGCTCGATCCCGAGCCCCGGCCGCTCCGGCACGGCCACCTGGCCGCCGACGATCTTCAGCGGCTCACGCGTGAGCCGCGCATCGCCTTCCTGCCAGATCCAGTGCGTGTCGATCGCGGTGATCGTGCCGGGCGCAGCTGCCGCCGCATGCGTGAACATCGCGAGCGACACGTCGAAATGGTTGTTCGAATGCGAACCCCACGTGAGCCCCCAGTCGCGGCACAGCTGCGCGAGCCGCACCGAGCCCTGCATCGTCCAGAAGTGCGGGTCGGCGAGCGGGATGTCGACCGCCTGCAGCCGCACTGCGTGATCCATCTGCCGCCAGTCGGTCGCGATCATGTTGGTCGCGGTCGGGATTCCCGTCGCGCGGCGGAATTCGGCCATCACCTCGCGGCCCGAATAGCCGCCTTCCGGCCCGCACGGATCCTCCGCGTACGCGAGCAGGTGGCCTTGCCCGCGGCACAGCGCGACGGCCTCGTCGAGCGACCACGCGCCGTTCGGGTCGAGCGTCGCACGTGCGTCGGGAAAGCGCGCCTTGATCGCGGCGATCGCTTCCATCTCGTCGGCGCCGGCCATCACGCCGCCCTTCAGCTTGAAATCGGCGAAGCCGTAGCGCTCGACCGCAGCCTCGGCCTGCCGCGCGATCGCGGCCGGCGTGAGCGCTTCCTCGTTGCGTAGCCGGAACCACGGCGTGCGCGCCTGCGCCTCGTCGCGATACGGCAGGTCGGTGCGGCCGCGATCGCCGATATAGAACAGATAAGCGAGCATCGGCACCGCGTCGCGCTGCTGCCCTTCGCCGAGCAGTGCCGCGACCGGCACGTCGAGATGCTGGCCGAGCAGGTCGAGCAGCGCGGCCTCGATCGCGGTGATCACGTTGTCGAGCCGCAGGTTGATCTCGTGCGGCTGGCGCAGCACCGCTGCTTCGCCGGCCGACGTCACCTCATGGCGGATCGTGCGGCCCGCACCCGCACCCGCACCCGGGCCCGCGCCGGACAGCGCCGCGCGCACCGCGTTGAGCGTCGCCTGGTAGCGTCCGATCGACTGGCCGACCACGAGATCCGTCATGCGCTCGAGCGCGTGGCGGATGCCTTCGCCGCCCGGCACTTCGCCGACGCCCGTGTGTCCGTTGCTGTCGTCGAGGATCACGAGGTTGCGCGTGAAGTACGGCGCATGCGCGCCGCACAGGTTGAGCAGCATGCTGTCGCGGCCGGCGACGGGAATCACCTGCATGCGCGTGACGCGCGGGGTGCCGGCACGGCGGGATTCGGACATCGGTTCGCTCCTGGTTCCGGTGGTGCACGGGCCGCCGGCTGCGCCGGTGCGGCCCGCGCCGTTCATTGAAGCTCGACGCGGCGGATCTCGCCGACGACGAACAGGTAGCAGATCACGGCGACGAGCGCGTGCGCGACGACATAGACGAGCGCGCCGTTGAACGAGCCGCTGCGGTCGACGATGTAGCCGATCGCGATCGGCGTCGTGATGCTGGAGAGGTTGCCGCACGTGTTGAGCAGCGCGCCGCTCAGGCCCGCGATCTGGCGCGGCGCGGTGTCGGCGTTGACCGCCCAGCCGAGCGCGCCGAGCCCCTTGCCGAAGAACGACAGCGCCATGAACAGCACGACGAGCACGTGCGAATCGGTGTAGTTGCAGACGATCATCGACATCGACAGCAGCATGCCGAACACGATCGGCACCTTGCGCGCGACCGACAGCGAGCGGCCCTGCTTGAGCAGCCCGTCGGACACGACGCCGCCGAGAATCCCGCCGAGGAACCCGCACACGGCCGGGATCGACGCGACGAGCCCCGCGTTGAGGATCGACATCCCGCGCGCCTGCACGAGATAGACGGGAAACCACGTGATGAAGAAATAGGTGAGTGCGTTGATGCAGTACTGCGCGACGTACACGCCGATCAGCATCCGGCTTTTCAGCAGTGCCTTCACGTGGCGCATCGACGGGCCGCCGTCGCTTCCGCCCGTCGCCTGGTCGATGTTGACGAGCGCGCCGCCTTCGGCGAGGTAGTCGAGTTCCGCGCGGTTGATGCTCGGGTGGTCCTTCGGGTCGTACATCGTGCGGTTCCACACCAGGACGAACGCGAAGCCGAGCACGCCCATCACCGCGAACACCGACTGCCAGCCGAACGCGTGCACGAGCCAGCCCATCAGCGGCGCGAACACGACGGTCGCCGCATACTGCGCGGCGTTGAAGATCGCCGACGCGGTGCCGCGTTCGGCGGCCGGGAACCACGCGGACACGATCCGGCTGTTGGCCGGGAACGACGGCGCCTCGGCCGCGCCCACCAGGAAGCGCAGCCCGAACAGCAGCGCGAACGCGGCCGCGCCGCCGAAGAAGCCGATCGAGCCCTGCAGCAGCGTGAACAGCGACCAGAAGAAGATGCTGAACGCATAGACGATGCGCGACCCGTAGCGGTCGAGCAGCCAGCCGCCCGGCAATTGCGCGACCACGTACGACCAGCCGAACGCGGAGAAGATGAAGCCGATCTGCACGTGGCTCAGGTGCAGTGCGCGGGCGAGGCTCGGGCCGGCGATCGCGATCGCCGCGCGATCCGCGTAGTTGATCGTCGTGACCGCGAACAGGACGGCCAGCACCAGCCAGCGCACGCGGGTGCGCCGGGCCGTTGCCGACGCGGACGCCGGCAGCGCTTGAAGCGGATTCATGACTGTCTCCTCCGAAGGGCGGAAGGTGCCGTCGTGCGGCAGGCGCGTCGATGCGCGCCATTCGTGTGGGTGCTGCCGGCCGGAGGCCGGACGCCGTTGCCCGTGGGCAGGGCGTCCTGGCCATTCTGTCATGTCGAAATTTGCGCTTTCATGCCAATTGCTGACTTGATCGATTCAGCAATTGAATCGATCGGGCGGGGGCCGCGCCGCTGTCGCTGTCGTATTTTTACCCGGATGATATTGACATCCAATTTATACCCGGATAAAAATAGCGTCATTCTGATTCCAGCCTGCGGGCGACCATGATGACCACCACCACACTGCTTCCTTCCTGCACGGCTTTCGACGGCCACCGGCGATCCATTTCCAGCGCTTGTGTTTTCGCATGTCACTTTTTCAGCAAACGTTCGAGCGCGCGGTTGACTTCATCGGCCGCATCCGTCCCCCACTCGCGTGCCTTGTCGGCGGCGTCCG
>NZ_JAAGPG010000197.1:0-14663 GCF_017104665.1 Burkholderia sp. Se-20378
TCCCGCCGGCCGCGACCACCGGCACGTGCACCGCGTCGAGCACCTTCGGCAGCAGCAGCGTGGTCGACACCGAGCCCGTGTGGCCGCCGCCTTCCGCGCCCTGCACGGTGACGACGTCCGCGCCGAGTTCGACCGCTTTCGCCGCATGCTTCGGCGCGCCGACCGTCGGCATGCAGACGATGCCGGCATCCTTGAAGCGGCGGATCGTCTTCGCATCGGGCCCACGGCCGTAGCTCACCGCGCGCAGCCGGTGCTTGATCGCCAGCTCGACGACCTGCTGCGCGTTCTTCTGGAACATGTGGAAATTGATGCCGAACGGCTGGTCCGTCAGCGACTTCACTTTCAGGATCTCGGCCTCGACCTGCTCGGGTTCGAGCGTCGCGCCGGCCAGGAAGCCGAAGCCGCCGGCGTTGCTGGTGGCCGCGACGAGCCGTGCATCGGCCACCCAGCCCATCGCGGTCTGCACGATCGGGTAACGGCAGCCGAGCAGGTCGCACAACGGCGTATGCAGCGTCGTGCTCATGCGGCGGCTCCGTTGACGGCGACCGGTGCCTGCGCCTGCGCGTCGCTGCGGTCCGCACCGTTCGGCTGGCGCTGCGAGCTGGCCATGCTGCGCGCGTCGTAGCCGCCGAGGCGATCGCCGCTCACCAGCTCGTTGTGCGCATGCGCGAAGTGATGCCACGCGAACGCCGCATCCATTGCCGCGCGCTTGCCCTGCAGTTCCTCGACGTGATTCAGCGCCTGCTTGGTCAGCGTGAGCCCGAGGCGCGGCATCGTCGCGATCTTCGCGGCGATCGCGTAGGTCGCATCGCGCAGCCGCTCGCGCGGCACCACGCGGTTGACCATCCCCATCTGGTACGCACGCTCCGCCGGCATCCGCTCGCCGAGGAACAGGAATTCCTTCGCGATGCGCGGGTTCAGCTCGTACGCATGCGCAAAATACTCGACGCCCGGAATCCCCATCCGCACGACCGGATCGGCGAAGAACGCGTCCTCCGACGCGACGATCAGGTCGCACACCCACGCGAGCATCAGCCCGCCCGCGATGCATGCGCCCTGCACCATCGCGATCGTCGGCTTCGGCAGGTCGCGCCAGCGCCGGCACATCCCGAGGTACACCTCCTGCTCGCGTGCGTAGAGGAATTCGCCGCCTTCCTTGTCGACGTGGTCGTACCACAGCGAGGCACGGTCGAACGACTCGTGGATGTCGCGGCCCGGCGTGCCGATGTCGTGGCCCGCCGAGAAATGCTTGCCGGCGCCCGCGAGCACGATCGCCTTCACCGCGTCGTCGTGCGCCGCACGCCGGAACGCCGCGTCGAGCGCATACGTCATCTTCGAGTTCTGCGCGTTGTGATACTCGGGACGGTTCATCGTGATCGTCGCGATGCCATCCTCGACCGCGTAGTCGACGACACCGTCGCCGAAGGTCACCTGGGTCGCTTCCATGTCTGACCTCATCCCCGGCGCGGCGCCGGATTGTTGCGCACGATCGTCGCGCGCAGGTTGTGCGGATCGAGCGCGCGCACGATGCACAGGTCTTCCGCGTTCGGCGGGGCCGTCGTGCCGAGATCGGGTGCGGCGATCAGCGGGAAGCCGGTCGCGTCCTGCACCTCGTCGAAGCTCACGCCCGGATGCAGCGAACGCACGCGGATCGCGTGGTCGGGCCCGCCGAAATCCATCACGCACAGATCGGTGACGATGCTGCGCAGGTCGACGAAGGTCTTCATCCCGGGCAGCCGGCGCGCCGGGTTGTAGCCGACCGTGCACACCATGTCGACTTCGCGCTCGACGAACGTGCGCTTGCCGTGGCCGCTGACGAAGAACGAGTTCGCGTGGTTCGTCGTGTTGCCGGGGAAGCCGCGTGCGCCGAGCAGTTGGGTTTTCGGGCGCGCGTAGTCGTCGCCGAGCCACGAGATGTTGGCCTGGCCGAAGCGGTCGATCTGCGTCGGCATCACGAGCGCATGGCGGCGGCCGTGCCACAGGCAGTCGAACACGCGCTCGTAGGTCATCCAGCCGCTCGCCTTCACGCGATAGCCGTCGGGACGGGGCCCAAGCGGCACCGGCTCCTCGACGAGATACGCTTCGCCGTCGGTCAGCATCAGCCCGTTGTTGTACGCGAGCCGCGCGAGGCCGGCCGCGAGCCGCGGGCCCGTGCCGATGCCGGTCGCCAGCACTTCGCCGTCGTCGCGCCAGAGTCGCGCGGACGCGACGATCATCAGTTCCGCGAGGGAATGGTCGAGAGATTCGCTCACAGGCGCTCCTTTACAGAATCGGCAACGGCAGCGTCGTCACGTGCGACAGGCCGCCGACGCCTTCGAGGTACTGGCGTTCGTCCTGGCCGACCACGTCGCGCAGGTACGCCGTCGTTTTCGCGTCGTCTTCCGCACTGGCGCAGTACGCGCGCAGGTGCGGCAAATCCCAGCCGTAGGCCGGCCCGCACGACGTCGGGTGCGCGCCGCCCGGCGCATGCACGACGCCGCTGACGAGCGAGCGTTCGAACGGGTTGCGTTTGGCGGCGTCGAGGTCTTCGCTCGCGAGCGACGCGTCGACCGTTTCCGCCGACACGTAGCAACGCTGTGCGGCACGTGCCATCCATGCATCGAAGAACGGATCGGGGCCGTCGATGCGCGTGTTGCCCATCCGGTCGGCCGCGTTCACGTGCAGCAGTGCGACATCGAGTTCGAGCGCGGGCATCGCGAGCAGCGTCTCGCCGTCGTCGTACGGCGATTGCACGGTGCGCAGTTGCGGCGCGTGATCGAGCAGCGCGGTGCCGAGCCCGGCACGCGTCGGCAGGAACGGCAAGCGTGCGGCAGCCGCGCGCAGGCCGAGCTGCAGCATCCCTTCGTCGAGTTCGAGCACGTCGACGCGGCCCTGCTCGCGAGCCCGGCGGAAATGCGGTTCGAGCGGGATCACGTCGAGCGACACGAAGCCGAACACCACCTTGCGCACCTTGTTCGCCGCGCACAGCAGGCCGACGTCCGCGCCGCCGTACGCGACGATCGTCAGGTCCTTCAGGTTCGAGCGCGCGATTTCGCGCACCAGCGCCATCGGCTTGCGCCGCGGCCCCCATCCGCCGATGCCGATCGTCATGCCGTCGGCGAGTTGCGCGACCACGTCGCGCGCGGACATCGTCTTGTCGAGAGGTTTCATCGTCATCGTGCTGGCTTACCGGTATCCGATGCTGAAATCGTGGCCCCACTGGCTCACCTTCGTGGCCTCGAACACCGCGTGCTTCGACCAGTCGACCGTGAGGCCGCCGAAGCCGTATTCGAGATCGAAGCCGCCGGGGGTCTTCATGTAGAAAGAGATCATCTGGTCGTTGCAGTGACGGCCGAGCGTCGCGGACATCTTCACGTCGTGCGTGGCTACGCGGTCGAGCGCGCGCCCCACTTCGTCCATCGAGTCGACTTCCGCCATCACGTGCACGCAGCCCGACGGCACGGCCATCTCGAACAGCGCGAGGCTGTGATGGCGCGCGTTGCGGCAGTGCATGAAGTGGATGCGCTTCTCGGGTTCCGCCGGGTCAGGCGTGAACTTCACGCGATAGATGTCGGACAGCTCGAAGCCGAGCACGCCGCGCACGAATGCGTCGGTCGCGTCGAACTGCGGCGCGGGCAGCACCGCGTGGCCGAGCCCCATGTCGCCGGTGACGAAGTGCGAGACGCCCAGCGGCGACACGAAGCGGCGGAAGTCGCAGCGCGCGCCCCAGTACAGCTCGTGACGGTTGCCGGACGGGTCGGTGCACCACGCCATCGCCTGCACGCGGCGCAACGCGGCTTCGTCGCGGGTGGCGCGCACCGGCTCGACGCCCGCACGCTGCAGCGCAACAAGCGCGGCGTCGAACGCGGCGCCGTCGGGCAGTTCCCAGCCCGACGCGAAATAGCGGTCGGTCGAGCCGGGGACGATCACGTAGCGGAAATCGCGCTCGTCCATCTTCAGGTACAGCGCGCCGTCGGGCGCGTCGAGCGCCTGCATGCCCAGCACGTCTTCCGCGTAGCGGCGCCACGCATCGACGCGCGTCGCCTCGACGACGACATAGCCAAGCGCACGGACATCGATCATGTCGGCCTCCTCCTGGTTCAGAATCCGTTGTTCGTGAAAGGATTCTGGCCGGTCGGGGGTGGCGTTACATCGTCTGTTGGGACGAGAGGCGGCGGGGAATTCGAGCGGCGCGGGCACGCGCGGAAGCCCGGCGGAACGGGCTATGCGTGCGGGACGAGACGGGGAGCAGGTGTGGATTGCCGCAGCGCGGCAACCCGGGTCAGTCGAACGGGTTCAGCAGCCGGACGCCGGTGCGGGCGAAATCCGCGACATTCCGCGTGACCACCGTGAGATCGTTGATCAGCGCGGTGGCCGCGATCAGCTTGTCGAGTTCGTGCGTCGGATCGGGCACGCGCAAATGCCCCCACATCTGGCTGATCTCGATGTCGACCGGCAGGATGTTCGGCGCATAGCCGGACAGGATGGTCGCCATCCAGGCCTCGAGCGCCGACGCCTGAGGATGATCGCCGCGATGACGGATCAGATCGACGCCGCGGCGAAGTTCAGCAACCGTCACGACGGACAGGTAAAGCGGGCTCGCATCGGCCGTGGCCTGCCTGAAGAACGCCCGCACGCCACGGTTGGTTCGCTTGCCCTTCCTGATTTCGCTGATGATATTCGTGTCAATCAAATACACGCCTGGCCTCGCCGGAATCCTGAACACGTTGAAAATCCGCGTCGTCGCCAACATCGGGCATGCTCATCAGCACTTGCGCAAATGTCTTTCGCTTCGGCCGGCCGAGCGCATCGGCCAGAATGGCCCGATGTTCGGCCTCGGCACTCCTGCCGTTAGCCGCAGCCTGCTCGCGCAGGCTCTGAACGATACTGTCATCCACGTTACGCACCAGTAGATTTGCCATGAGTTCCTCCATCCGGGTTTGATATCAATGATAGCGGCGCGACTGCGAATTGCAATCATTGCTATCATCGCCATTGACGGAAGGAGGACGGTGATTGGCGTCGGCGAACGGCAACGGGCCGCATGAATCCTCTCGGCATGCGCCGCTCGCCCGACGGGTCGAATTGCTGTCTGCAAGGTAAGCCGGATCGGAACGGCGGGAAAGATGGCCGATCGGCCATTCACCACCTGTTGTGGAGGCGCACGCAAGCCGCAGCGACGCGGCGGCAATCACTGCCTCCGCGCGCAGTGCTCGCGTCGGCTGTCGGTCGGCCGTCTTGCCAACACTCGTTGCCACGCCCGTATCGGCGATGCCGGCATTGCCCTCCCCGGCACACGCGACGCCCGCCCAGCCACTCAGAACCGATACGAAATCCCGATCTGCAACACCGGGTACCACCGATAGCGCGACATCACCTGCCGCAGCGAATCCAGCCCGCTGGAGGCCAGGATCTGACTCTTCGCCGGCCCGGCCGCGGCTGCCAGTTCCGGCGACAGCGTGTACGAACATTTCGGTATCCCGTACGCCACGCCGAGATCGGCAACGAACCCCAGCCCCTTCGACGCCGGCCGATGCCCGTAGCCGATCCCGAAGTACGGCATCACGGTCGGATAGCGCGCTTCCGCCACCGCGTACATCCCCGGCATCGCCGGATAGCGCTTGCCGCCGAACACATAGGTGCCGTTGGTCGGCACCGATACGCCGCGGAGATCGTCGTCGTTGAAGCGCAGGCCGAGCGTCGCCCGGAAGCCGCTGCCTCGCCATGGAAAGATGTCCGCATACAGGCCGCCCTGCCGCAGCTTCAGGTCGTCCTGATAGCGATTGCCGGCCACTGTGAAGTCATGCGAAAGATCGATCGCATTGAAGTCCGCATGCGCGCCCAGCATCGAATTGAAGCTCACGGCCGCGCCGATGCCGACGCCCTGCGTACCGCCCTGCAGGTAGATCTCCTGCGCGTGTGCGCTCGCGGCGCACATCACCGCGACCGCTGCCCATTGGTTCACCGTCGTTTTCACGGGCGCCTCCCCCGACATGTGCCGGGCGCGCCTCGCCAACGCATGCGGCCTGCGCCGCCCTGCGCGATGCGAACCCCGGCACGACACCTTGCAAGCACGCTTGCTGTTCGACGGATCGGGAACGCGTTGCCCCGTGCGCATGACCGATACGACATGCGCGGCAGGTACGCCGCTCCAGGCAGTGCCCGCAGCCCCGATCCGATTCCCCGTTTGTTTCGATGTCGTTGCGTGCCGCCGATGCGTTCATCGTTGTTGCGTGTTTCGTTTGCACCGGCGGCACCGCGTCAACCGCAAAGCGCGTGCCATGCGGCGCAAACCAAAGCGGGACAAGCGTCATCGCAAAACACGGACGGTCACGCGGCTTGTCATCGGAGGAAATGTTTCAGGAACGCATCGTTATTCGGCAGACGAAGCCGGGACACGGAATCCGACGCGTCGGGCATCGAAGCGGCAATGCGTGTCGAACGAGGCAGGACGGCCGTCAACGCATGCGCGTCGTCGTTGCCGTCAAGGGCGTGCGGCGCAATACATCGACGAATGCGTTGCAAGGATGTGACCTCGCGCCCGTCGGGCGCGAGGCCGATGCGCGATCGCGCGTGGCGATGCAGGGTGAATACGGATGCCGGCGGATGCTGCCCGGCCCCCCCGTCAAACGGACTCGTGCGCGCGGACCAGCGCCCTTTCCGCGTCGAGATCGAGCTTGCGGGACAACCGGTAGTACACGCCGCCCGACACGATCAACCCGACGAGCCACGCAACGTCGATCTCGTGCAGCCGCTGCGCGATGAAGCCGACGAACACCGCCTTGCCGGTGGACGGATCGAAGATGCTGAAGAACGGAATCATCGCGGCGAAGCCGATCAGGTAGGCGGCGATCCCGGTCGCCTGCCAGGCGCCGTAGATGCCATCGGGGCGGAAGAAATGCGGGATCACGTAATGGCCCTTGCGGACGAAGAAGTAGTCGACCAGATTCACCGCCGTCCAGGGCACGAGGAAGTACAGCAGCGTCGTCAGGAACAGGTTCAGCAGGTTCAGGCCGCCGCCCTTCAGGAGCAGGATGCACACGGCAAGCAGCACGCTGATGGCGACGATCGTCGTCACGCGCGCACGGCGGCCCGGGGTCAGCGGCTTCAGGCAATCGGCGCCCGTCAGCACGGTCAGCGTCGCGCTGTACGTGTTCAACGCGATGATCGGCACGAACCCGACGACGGCCACGGTCACGAGCAGCGCGCCGAACCCGGGCGCCGCCGCGTTGCCGAGCCCATAGATCGCTGACAGCACGTTCGTCGCGGACAGCGACTGCGCGAGCGACGCGCCGAGCGCGATCATCCATGCACCGGACAGCGATGCGCCGACGAACACCGCCGCGATCAGCGGCTTGCGCCGCGTATCCGCCGGCAGGTAACGCGTGTAGTCCGACACGTACGGCGCGTAGCCGATGTTGTAGCTGGCCGATACCGCGAACTGCGTGAGGAACGCGACCCAGTTGAAGCCGAGGTTCGGCATCGGTCTGCCCGCTTCACCGCCACCCGCGTGCGTCATCGCAAGCACCGTCACGATCACGTAGACGGGCAGCGTCGCATACAGCGACCACTTGAACGCGCGGTGCATCGCGTCGTGCCCGTAGATCGCCAGCAGCGCGCCGATCGCGATGGCGACGAGGCCGACCGGCTTCGAGTCGTAGCCGAGAATGTTGTGCACGCCTTCGACGATCAGCGCGACGTTCACGACGTTGATGCCGAAGAACACGAACAATGCGGCCACCAGCGCGAGCACGACGCCGCGATAGCCGAACTGCGCACGCGACTGGATCATCTGCGGCAATCCCATCTCGGGCCCCTGCGAGCCGTGGAACGCCATGAACACCGTGCCGAACATGATGCCGAGCGCACCGGCGAGCGTCGTCCAGCCGGCCGACAGCCCCATCGCGGGGCCGACGAAACCGATCGAAACGGTCAGGAAGTGAAAATTGCCGACGAACCAGAACGGTCCCTGGTGACGGAGTTTCGCACTCCGTTCGTGTTTCGGCACATAGTCGATCGAGCGGCCTTCGATGGCCGACGGATGCGATGCCTGGGCGACATGTTCCATGTCTTGTCTCCTGCGACGGCCGCGTTGCCCGCGGCCGATCGGGTCATTGGAATCGTTCGAATGAATGCGTTGACGGATCGGGTGGCGCGTTACTCGTCGTCGCGATACGGAATGGTCCATTCCTCGCCGCGCACGGTCGTCACGTACTCGGGCCAGCGATACTGGTGCGGCACGCGGAAATCGGCATCGAGCATCGGTGCTTCCCACGCGCGCCCGCCCACGCCGCCCTCCGTGCGCTGCGCGAATTCGTCCTGCGCCGCACGCAGCAGGTCGCGGTCCTCGAGCAGGTCGACGAGCGTCGCGCCGATCGTCTTCGACGCGCTGACGATCATCGGGTCGATCGTCTCGCGGATGCCGCCGAGCGCATTGGCCACCCAGTCCGGATACACGAAGCCCTGCGGCGCCTTCAGCATCGGACGGGCCACGTAGAGCCGCACCGTCGGGCAATGCCACGTGTACTCGGTGTAGTCGTCGGAGGTCATGTACTTCTGCCACGACGGCATCTGCTTGCGCAGTGCGGCTTCGCAGTCCTCCGGATCGATCAGTTGCTCGGTCACCGGCAGGAACGGCTCGGCCATCGCGTCGATGCCGAGGTTGCGCTGGATCTCCTGCGCGATGCGGATCGCATCGCCGTTCCAGCGCGGCGCGCCGGCGCGTTCCAGGTTCGCGTAGGTCGCTCGCGCGAGCGCATGGTTCGGCAGGCCGCCGCGCGACTTGCTGACCCACGTCTTCTTCCATTTGCAGTGCGTGGCTCGAGCGGCGGCTTCGGCGTTCTGGTCCATGACCTGGCTGATCGTCTCGGCCTGCTCGACCGAATCGGTGCGCACCATGAAGTTGATCTGTGCAACGTGCGGCGGCAGGTTGTCGGCGGTCGCCTGCCCCGCGACGAGGATCGCCTCGTTGAAGCTCCACAGCCCGGTGGCCGGCAGCATCGAACGGCGCAGCCCTTCGTTGAGCTGGTAGAAATGGATCAGCGCGTCGTTCGCGCCCGGCGCGCGTGCGGCGAGGTGGTTCTGCGGAATCGGGCTCAGCTTGTCGGACGCAATCCAGTTCTGCGGATCGTCGCACGTGAAGGTGTAGATGTAGTTGTAACCCACCCCGCAATGCGTATCCCACACCGTCGTATTGCACAGCGGCAGCAGGTAGGTCGGGTGGAAGCTGACCGCCGCGTCGAGGCCGTCGTAATAGCCCTTTGCCGCGTGGATCGGCTTCGACGCACGCAGCTTCTCCGCCGGCTCGCCGAAGAACTTCAGCGTGCCCTGCAGCCCGTGGCGCACCATCGCGTCCTTCGCGGCCAGCAGGCCGCCGAGTGCGCTGATGCCGAGCGCCGAATGCGGATCCGTGTGGCCCGGTGCAAAGCGCGACAGGTGGCCGCGCGGCTCGCGCCGCGTCGACGCGGCCTGGCAGTTGCCGGGCACCGCATCGTATTCCGCGTAGGTCGCGACCGTCGGGCCTTCGCCCTGCCGGAACGTCGCGACGAACGCCGTGGGCATGCCGCCGCTGCCTGCCTCGACGTCGAAGCCGGCCGCCCGGAGTTGCTCCACATACCAGGCGCTGGACTTGTACTCGCGGAACGCCGGTTCCGCGAAATGCCAGATCACCTGGTGCCAGTCGGACAGCTCGGTCGTGTGGCTGTCGATCCAGTCGAATACCGAACGCTGGGTTGCGCGCATCTCGTCTCCTTGGTTGTCGAATCGTTCGAATCGCTTTTCGCGACGCCATCCTACGGCCGCCCTATCGAATGGCATAATTGACCGTAATCGAATTTATCGATAATCAACATGACGCTCGATCATCTCGCGATCTTCATCGCAATCGCCAAGCACGGCGGGTTGTCGGCCGCCGCGCGGCGGCTCGGCAAGGCGCAATCGACGGTGAGCACGGCGCTCGCCAATCTCGAAGCCGACCTCGGCGTCCGCCTGTTCGATCGGGATCTTCATCAAGTGTCCCTGACGGCCGAGGGCGAGGTGCTGCTCGGCTTCGCGCAGGCCACGCTGAACGCGGCGGCGACGCTCGAACGCAAGGCGTACAGCCTGGCGGGCGGGCGCGGGCACCGGCTGCGGCTCGGCATCGATCCGATCCTGCCGCAGACGGCCGTCCATCTGCTGTGCCTGGAACTCGAGCAACGCTTTCCGGAGCTTCAGCTCGAACTGCTGCAGCCGAACAGTGCCGACGCAGCCGCGCTGCTGAAGCACGGCGCGCTCGACATCTGCATCGCGGCAACGGTCGAAGCGACGCCGGTCGAATTCGGCGCGACGACGCTCGGCCACGTGCAGTTCGTGCCGGTCGCGGCGCGTAGCCATCCGCTCGCGGCGCTGAAGGCCGTCAGCAATCGCGATCTCGCGCAGGTGCGCCAGCTGCGGGCGGCCGATCGCGATGCGGAAAGCGGCTCGGTGTTCGGGCGATACACCGAGATCATGTGGCACATCGAGAACCAGGCGCAGCTCGTCGACCTCGTGAAGAAGGGCCTCGGCTGGGCGTTCATCCCGGAGCACCTGCTCGCGGACGAAGGTAACGGCGAGCTGTACGTGCTGCCGCACGAATATCAGCGCTCCGCCTTCCTGAAGGCGGTCGATTTGCTGTGGAGCCTGCGCAGCCGGCAGACGGACGTCATCGCGTGGCTGAATGCAGATCTGGGGAAGTTGCGAACGCTGTTCGCGCTGCGCTGACGCGAGCGGCGCGGCGCCACCCGATCCATTCCGTGCAAGTACCGTCCTGGCGCGAGCGTCTACCGTTCAGGCGCGCACGCCGACGATCACGCCGGCCGCGATGATCGCCAGCACGAGCAGCGACAGCAGCGCATACGTCCGGTCCCGCTCGCGCACGAACAGCCCCAGCAGCAAGGCGACGCGCGCAACCGGCAACAGGATGAACAGCGCGACACCGGCTTTCGCGAACGCATGGCCGGCCGGTGCGAATGCGCTGCCGCCCGCCCCCAGCAGCATGCCGACCGCGATCAACCCGCACGCGCACACCGTACCAACCCGCAGCAGCATCGCGACAGCCCGATCGCGGCGCTCGACGCCATCGACGATGCGCGTCATCCCGCACCGCCCGGCGCATGCACACCCAGTGCACTCAGGAACATGTCGATCGCGAGCAACAGCAGCACGACGACGAAAAAGACCCGCAGCTTGTCGGCCGGCAAGCGGATCAGCAGCCGCGCGCCGACGATCGCGCCGATCACCGAGCCGAGCGCGATCGGGCCGGCCAGACGGATGTCGATGTCGCCGCGCGCGAAATAGGCGCCCGCGCTCGCCGCGGCCGTCACGCCGATCATGAAATTCGACGTGGCCGACGACACCTTGATCGGCAGCCGCAGCGCGGTGTCCATCGCAGGAATCTTCAGCACGCCGGAGCCGATGCCGAGCAGCGCGGAAATCAGGCCCGCGCCGACCATCAACGCCATGCCGAACGGCACCCGCCCGACCTGATAGCCGATCTCCCGGCCGGATGCCGGATCGGGAAAGCTCGCGTGCAGACGGAGTGCGCTTGCCCAGCTCGCGGCATCGGGCGGCCCATCGGCGGGCGTTTCGTGACGCCGCGCCAGCATCTGCTTCGCGGACACGACGAGAATCACCGCGAACAACGCGTACAGGAAGGAAGTCGGCACGCGGCCGATCAACAGCACGCCGATGAGCGCGCCGAACGTGGTGGCCGTTTCGAGCACGATCGCGAGCCGGACGTTGACGAGCCGCCCCTTCAGGAACGATGCCGCGCCGCTGCACGAGCAGGCGATCACCGACACGATGCTCGCGCCGATCGCCGTCTGGATGCTCACGCCGAACAGCAGCGTGAGCAGCGGCACGACGAAGATGCCGCTCGCCATCCCGAGCACGCCGCCGAGCGCACTGGCGCCGAACGCGGCGACGAACAGCCACAGCGCTTGCATGCCGCCCGTCCTGTTACGAGCGCTCGCCCGCGCGCCGGCTCAGGCGCGTGACGAAGCGGATGAGGTCACCGCGGTAATAGAGCTTTTCGAAATCCACCGGCTGGTGCGCGTGCGTATGCGACGTCCGTTCGATCAGGAAGACCGGGCTGCCGGGTGCAATCGCCAACGCCTGCGCGACTTCCGGCGGCGCCGCGACCGCTTCGAGCCGATACTCGGCGTCGACGAGCGGCACGTCGTAACGTTCCTCGAGCAACGAGAAAATCGGCTCGACCTCCAGATCGTGCGCGACGATCTTCTCGCCGAGCTCGCGCGGCAGGTAGGTTTCGTCGAAGGAGACCGCGACGCCGTCGGCCAGGCGCACGCGGCGGATTCGCATGACCGCGGTGCCCGGCGGCAGCGCCAGCTGCCGCGCAACGTCGGCGCCGGCTTCGACGACCTCGCGGTCGACGAGCCGCGCCGTCGGCGTGCGCCCGAGCGCGTGCATGTCCTCGACGAAGCCGGTCAGCTCGGTCAGTTCCTGCGTGATCTTCGGTTCGGCGACGAACGTGCCTTTCCCGCGCCGGATTTCGACGAGGCCGCGCGCGACGAGGTTTTCGATCGCCTTGCGCACGGTCGTCCGGCTGACGCCGAACCGCTCGATCAGACGCTCCTCGGGAGGAAGCTGGCTGCCCGGCGGCAGCACGGACGTCGAAATTTCGAGGGCCAGAGCGGTCTCGACTTTCGTATAGAGCGGCGCGTTGCCGAGTTCGGAGTTCATGGAGACATCATGACGTCACGACGTCATGATGTCAAATCCCCCGGTGGTTTAGGCGGGACGGCTACAACCCGTACCCTCCGGACACATTCAACTGCTGCCCGGTGATGTAATTGGCCCGGTCCGACGCCAGGAACACCGCCGCCCGCCCGACGTCGTGCGCCTTCCCCCAGCGCTTGAGCGCGAGCATCTTCTGCGTCTCGTCGATCCACGCCTGGTCGAACTGCCCCTGTTCGAGCAGCACCGGAAACATCCCGGCCTCGATCACGCCGACCAGGATCGAATTCGCGCGAATGTCGTAACGTCCCTCCTCGCGTGCCAGCCCCTTGACCAGCGCCTCGTTCGCCGCCTTCGGCGCGACCGACAGCCCGTCGCGGTCCGGCCAGCGCAGGTGCCCGGCCGACCCGAGCGTCACGAACGATCCGCCGCCCGACGCGCGGAAGTGCGGCAACGCCGCCTTCGCCGCCACGAAGAAGCCGACCGTCTCGACCTCGATCGCACGGCGCCAGTCGTCGTGCGTCATGTCGGCGAGATGACGCTGGTTCACGAACGGCCCGGCCGCCCAGACGACCGTAGGCACGCGGCCATGCGCATCGATCGCAGCCGCGAGCGCGGCGTCGACCTGCGCGGGATCGGTCACGTCCACGCAATGCGTGGTGGCCGCGACGCCTTCGCCGCGAATGTCGCGCGCGACGCGCTCGGCCACGTCGGCCTTGCTGCGGTAGCCCACCGCGACCGGCACGCCGGCGCGCGCAAACTCGAGCGCGACACCCTGCCCGATCCCGCCGCTGCCGCCGAACACCAGCACCGCACCCTGCGGAAACCCGTTGTCGTTCATGCGTCCATCCCGTTCGTGTGTCGCGCCGGCGCTCAGGCCGCCGCCTCGGTCCCCGCCCGCAGGCGGTACTTCAGCACCTTGCCGGCCGCGCTCGTCGGCAGTTGCTCGACGAACGTGAAATGCCGCGGCACCTTGTAGTTCGCCATGTTGCGGCGGGCCCAGTCGTTCAGTTCATCGGCGTCCGCCTGCGCGCCCGGCCGCAGCACGACATACGCGTGCCCGACTTCCCCGAGCCGCGTATCGGGCACGCCGACCAGCGCCACCTGCGCGATCGCCGGATGCGCGGCGAGCAGCCGCTCGATCTCGGCCGGATAGCAGTTGAAGCCGCCGACGATGAACATGTCCTTGATGCGGTCGGTGATCTTCAGGTTGCCGTTCGCATCGACGCAGCCGAGATCGCCCGTATGCAGCCAGCCATCGGCATCGACCGTCTCGCGCGTCGCGTCCGGCTGGTTGAAGTAGCCGCGCATCACGTTGTAGCCGCGCACCCAGATCTCGCCGGTCTCGTCCGGCCCGAGCGGTGCGCCGCCCGGCCCCGCGATGCGCAATTCGACATCCGGCATCGGCCGGCCCGACGTATAGGCAACCGTCTCCGCATCGTCGCCCTGACGGCACAGCGTCGCGAAGCCGCACGATTCGGTCAGCCCGTAGCCGGTCAGCACCGTCTCGAAGCCGAGCTCCGCGCGCATCCGCTCGATCAGGCTCGGCGCGATCGCCGCCGCGCCCGTCACCGCAATCCGCAGCGACGACAGGTCGCGCGTCGCGCGATCGGGTGCGTCGAGCAGCGCGTAGTACAGCGTCGGCGGGCCGGGCAGCACCGAAACACGGTCGTCGGCGACGCGCCGCAGCACGTCGGCCGGCTGGAACACGAGATGCGGCAGCACGGTCGCGCCGCTCGACAGCGCGGCGAGCCAGCCGGCCTTGTAGCCGAACGTGTGGAAGAACGGATTCACGATCAGGTAGCGGTCGTCGGGCCGCACGCCTGCGATTGCCGCCCACGCCTGCGCAGCGCGCAGGTTCTGGCCGTGCGCGGTCATCACGCCCTTCGGGCGGCCCGTCGTGCCGGACGTGAACATCAGGTCCATCACGGTGTCGGGCGTCACCTGCGCCTCGCGTTCGCGCACCGCCGCCC
>NZ_JAAGPG010000198.1:0-14480 GCF_017104665.1 Burkholderia sp. Se-20378
TCTGGTCGCGTTCGGCCGCGGTGCGCGCAAAGCCGGCCGCGAGGCGCTCGGCGGTTTGCAGGGCGTCAGGGGGCGCGGGTTCGTCGCGGGACGGCGCGACGACGCGCAGGCCTTCCGCGCGAGGCGATACGGAAATGGGTGTCATGGCGATGAATGCGTCGGGTTGCCGCACGAAAGCGGTCAGGTCGCATAGGGCGTTGCTGACCGGGTGCTGCGTGATCAGCAGAGTGTTCAACGTTTTGCGCAATGCAGGAAACATCGATTTCTGATAACCAATGCGGGAATGCTGCGCTGGACGCAGCCGGGCACGGAGATCTCGCGCAGCGCGGCGATCAGTTGCACGCAGCGCGACGATGCAGCAGCCATGTCGGCGCTATTGCAAGGGCGGGACGCGTCACGCTGGCACGTGAACGCGAAAAGCCGGCGCGAATGCATGCCAATGGACGCCGCGCACTTGCCGGAATCCGTGTCGAAGCGGAAAGGCGCGAGTGGCACACGCCGTGCTGCTGATCACGCAGCAGCGCATCAGCAGCGTTGTTTCCCCGAGTTCATCGCGTTGCGGAATATGGTTGTGATGCCGTGACTGGCACGCTTATCAACGTGGGGCGTTCGGTGGGAACGCCGTGACAGGCCGTCGATCGCGATGCATTTCGTCATGCAGACGATCGTTTTCCCTCTCGATGATCGAAATGGCACGCTCCTTGCTGACCCATGACGTGACGGGTGCGTCGGCACCCGACTCGACAATGGGAATGCAACCGATGAGCAATGCAATCAACGTGGTCGCGATATCGGGCGGCCTGCAACGACCGTCGCGCACGCTGGCGCTGACCGACGCGATCGTCGCGGCACTCGGCGCCGCGCTGCCGATCGAAACGCGGCTGATCGAACTCGGCGAGATCGGCGGCCGGCTGGCCGGCGCGCTGACGCGCGCGCAGGTGCCGGCCGACCTCGATGCGCAGATCCGCGCGATCGAGACGGCCGACGCGCTCGTCGTCGCGAGCCCCGTGTATCGCGCGTCGTACACGGGCCTCTTCAAGCACCTGTTCGACCTCGTGCATCACGAAGCGCTGATCGACGTGCCGGTGCTGCTCGCGGCGACCGGCGGCAGCGAGCGTCATGCGCTCGTGATCGACCATCAGCTCCGTCCGCTGTTCAGCTTCTTCCAGGCCCGCACGCTGCCGATCGGCGTGTACGCGTCCGAAAGCGATTTCGACCAGTACCAGATCACGAACCCGGCGCTGCGCGCGCGTATCGCGCTTGCCGTCGATCGCGCGGTGCCGCAACTGCGCCCGCATGCGCTTTCCGTCGCGGCCGCATAGGCGGGCTGCATTTTCTCTTCCGACCAGGACACACTCATGAGCCATACCGACCCTTCCGCCGACGGCGTCAAGTTCGCCTACTGGGTGCCGAACGTCAGCGGCGGCCTCGTCGTCAGCACGATCGAGCAGCGCACCGACTGGAGCCTCGAATACAACCAGCAGCTCGCACGCACGGCCGAGGCGGCCGGCTTCGAGTACGCGCTGAGCCAGATCCGCTTCACGGCCGGCTACGGCGCCGAATACCAGCACGAGTCGGTGTCGTTCAGCCAGGCGCTGCTGCATGCGACGACGAAGCTCAAGGTGCTCGCCGCGATCCTGCCAGGGCCGTGGCATCCGGCCGTGGTTGCGAAGCAGCTCGCGACGATCGACCACATCTCGAACGGGCGGGTCGCGATCAACGTCGTGAGCGGCTGGTTCAAGGGCGAATTCACCGCGATCGGCGAGCCGTGGCTCGAGCACGACGAACGCTATCGGCGCTCGAAGGAATTCATCCAGGCGCTGAAGGGCATCTGGACGCAGGACAACTTCACGTTCAAGGGCGACTTCTACCGCTTCAACGACTACACGCTGAGCCCGAAGCCGGTGCAGAAGCCGCATCCGGAGATCTTCCAGGGCGGCAGCTCGCGGGCCGCGCGCGACAACGCGGCGAGCGTGTCGGACTGGTACTTCACGAACGGCAATACACCGGAGAACCTGAAGGCGCAGATCGACGACATCCGCGCGAAGGCGGCGGCGAACAACCATCGCGTGCGCATCGGCGTGAACGCGTTCGTGATCGCGCGCGATACCGAGGAAGAGGCGCAGGCGGTGCTCGACGACATCATCCGGCACGCGCACGTCGAGGCCGTGCATGCGTTCGGCGATGCGGTGAAGCAGGCCGGCAAGGCGTCGCCCGAAGGCGAGGGCAACTGGGCGAAGTCGACGTTCGAGGATCTCGTGCAGTACAACGACGGCTTCCGCACGAACCTGATCGGCACGCCGCAGCAGATCGCCGAACGCATCGTCGCGCTGAAGGCGATCGGCGTCGATCTCGTGCTCGCAGGGTTCCTGCATTTCATCGAGGAAGTCGAGTACTTCGGCCAGCGCGTGCTGCCGCTCGTGCGCGAACTCGAGGCGCAGCGGCAGGCGGTGGCCGCGTAATACGGAGGCCGGCGCGCGGCGGGCAATCACGCGTGCCGCGCGCGGGCTGACCGAACGGGTGACGCCGACCATTCTTGCGGGTCATCCAGGTTTGACATTTCGGATATCGAAACAGGAGGTCGGCGGATGCTTCGTGGCACCGCCGGCCGATTCATGAGCTTTGCCGGAAATCACATGTCTACGGAAATCATCGAAGAAAGCGTACAACCGCAAGCGGGCGCCACGCCCGTTCCCGTGATCGCCTCGGATGCGGAGGCACTCGACGTCGCGCACCAGGTCGCGGCGCGACTGGCCGAGCACGCCGCGTTGCGCGACCGCGAGCGCAAGCTGCCGTTCGACGAGATCGAGCTGTTCTCGTCGAGCGGCCTGTGGGGCATCACGGTGCCGCGAGAGTACGGCGGCGCGGAAGTGTCGAACGTGACGCTCGCGGAAGTGATCGCGATCGTTTCGCAGGCGGACCCGTCGCTCGGCCAGATCCCGCAGAACCACTACTGCCTGATCGAGGACATCCGCCTCGAAGGCAGCGATGCGCAGAAGCGCTTCTTCTTCGATCTCGTCCTGAAGGGCACGCGCTATGGGAATGCGTTCTCCGAAGCGGGCGGCAAGAACGTGCTCGACATCCAGACGCGCGTGCGCCGCGACGGCGACGCGTTCGTGCTGAACGGCCGCAAGTTCTATTCGACCGGCACGCTGTTCGCGCACTGGATTCCGGTGCTCGCGCTCGACGATTCGGACCAGGCCGTGCTCGCATTCGTGCGACAGGGTGCGCCGGGGCTGACCGTCGTGGATGACTGGAGCGGCTTCGGGCAGCGCACGACCGCGAGCGGCACGGTGATCGTCGAGAACGTGCGCGTGAGCCCGTTCGAAATCTTCCACACGCAGCGTTCGTATGACCGCCCGACCTTCGCGGGCCCGTTTGCGCAGATCACGACCGCCGCGATCGATCTCGGGATCGCGCGCGCCGCGCTGCAGGACACGATCGCATTCGTGCAGCAGCATGCGCGCCCGTGGATCGACAGCGGTGTCGAACGCGCGAGCGAGGATCCGCTGACAGTCGCGCAGATCGGCGACATCGCGTACCGCGTGCACGCGGCCGAAGCGCTGCTCGCGCGCTCGGGGCGCTTCGTCGACGCGGCGAAGCGCGAGCCGGGCGAGGAAACGGTCGCGCAGGCCGCGATCGCGGTCGGCGAGGCAAAGATCGCGACGACCGAGGTGTCGCTGCTCGCGGCGAGCAAGCTGTTCGAGCTCGGCGGCAGCAAATCGACGCTCGCGAAATACAACTTCGACCGCCACTGGCGCAACGCGCGTGTGCATACGCTGCACGACCCGGTGCGCTGGAAGTATCACGCGATCGGCAACTACTACCTCAACGGCGTGAAGCCCGCGCGCCATTCCTGGAACTGACCGGATCGTGCCGGCGTATTCCCCGCAACGAAACATGAGCAAGGAAACCAGGTGGCCCACGCGGCGCCGTTTCATTCCTGACGAGATCAATCGATGAATCATCCAGCAAGCTCCGCGCAGGCACTGCCTGCGCACAATGCCGTGCCGCAGGCAGGCGGCCTGCGGCGCAACTACCTGAGCCTGCCCGAACTGATCGCGCAGTCGATCGGCCTCGTCGGCGTGTCGGGCGGGATCGGCGTGCTGATCCCCGCCGTATTCGCGACGGCCGGCAATGGCACCTGGCTTGCTTACCTGTTCGCGATCGTCGCGCTGCTGTTCGCGTCGTGGAGCATCTCGGTGTTCGCACGCGACTCGGCGTCGCCGGGCGCGCTGTATGCGTACGTGTCGGCCGGCATCGGGCCGGTCTGGGGCGCGATCTGCGGCTGGTCGCTGCTGATTGCCTATGCGGTGGCCGCCGCGGGCATCCTGCAGGGGACGATCAACACGTTTCTGGTGCTGGGCCGCGAGACCGGGCTGCTCGGCAGCGCGACGTCGCTCGGTGCCGTGCTCGGGCTGACGGTCGTCACCGCGTTCGCCGCGTGGTACATCGCGTTTCGCGACATCCGGCTGTCCACGCGCTTCACGCTGTTCGTCGAACTCGCGACGCTGCTGCTGATTGCCATCGTCGTGATCGGGACGATCGCGTTCGGCGGGCATCCGGTCGACCGCGAACAACTGACACTCGAAGGCGTGAAGCCGACGCAATTGCAGCTCGGGATGGTGCTCGCGTTCTTCAGCTTCACGGGGTTCGAGAGTGCGACGGTGCTCGGCGCCGAGGCGCGCGACCCGTTCCGCGCGATTCCGCGCGCGGTGCTGATCAGCGTCGTCGGGCCGGCCATCCTGTTCGTGATCGGCGCGTACGGGATGGTGAGCGCGTTCCACGGGCAGAAGCCGCCGCTCGATCAGGTCGACGGCCCGCTCGCGGTGCTCGCGCATCGGCTCGGGGCCGGCTGGGTCGGCGTGCTGATCGACGCGGGCGTGGCATTGAGTTTCTTCGCGGCGTTCTTCTCGTCGATCAATGCGGCGGCGCGGATCGTCTATACGTTCGGGCGGCAGGGCGTGCTGCATGCGTCGACGGGCCAGGCGCACGAGCGGAATGCGACGCCGCACGTCGCGGTGGCGCTGATCACGGTGCTGGCGCTGGCCACTGCGCTGGTGTTCACCGCACGCGGCACCGCGCTGCTCGATTCGTATGGCTATCTCAGCTCGATCGCGACGTATGGCTGGCTGCTTGCGTACGTGCTGGTGGCGATCGGCGCGCCGCTTTACTTGCGCCGGCAGCGCCGGCTGCGCGCGCGGCATGTGGCGATCAGCGTCGTCGCGGTCGTGCTGCTCGCGATTCCGCTGGCCGGCAGCGTGTATCCGGTGCCCGCGGGCGTCTATGCGTGGCTGCCTTATGTGTTCGTCGTGCTGCTGGCCATCGGGCTCGGGTGGTTCCTGGTGCTGCGCGTCCGGTTTCCGGAGCGGTTGCGCGAGCTGGAGGCGGAATTGCTGACGAAGTGACCGAGTCGCACCGACGGCGTGTTTCCTGCATGACGGCCGATGGGCAACGTTGCCCATCGGCCGCCTCCGTTTCAGTTCAGGGGTGCGCTTGCAGCATCACGCCGTCCCCGCCATCTTCGACGCATCGATCACCATCTGCACGCCGAGCCCGCCGAGGATAAGCCCCATCGCCCAGCGCTGCGCGAGCAGCAGCATCGGGCGCCCGTGCAGGAACTTCGCGATGCTGCTCGAACAGATCGCCACCAGCCCGTTCGCGGAAGCGAACGCGGCGATCAGCAGCGAACCGAGAAACAGCGATTGCCCGAGCACGCTGCCGTTCCGGTAGTCGATGAACTGCGGCAGCAACGAAATGAACAGCATCGCGAGCTTCGGGTTCAGCACGCTGGTCGTCGCGCCCATCGCGAGCAGTCGAAGCGGGCGCTCGCTCGGCAATGCCTGCACCTCGAACGGCGAGCGGCCGCCGGGCCTGACGGCCTGCCACGCCAGATACAACAGGTATGCCGCCCCGATCACGGCCAGCCCGCTGCCCGCATAGGGCACGCTCATGAACAGCGTCGTGATGCCGAACGCCGCGCCGAACATGTAGAACAGGTAGCCGATCATCACGCCGCCGAGCGAGATGAGCCCCGCCGTGCGTCCTTGCGCGATCGAGCGCGACATCACGTAGACCATGTTCGGCCCGGGCGTGACCGCGAGCATGCCGCCGATGACGAGAAATCCGTAGAGCGATCCGGACGTATGCATGTCTGTTGATTCCTGCAACGAGTGAGAGCTGACGGGATGCATTGTCCGGCCGTGGAGGTGAACAGTAAAACGGGATAAACTGAATCGATTAATCAGTTTTTCTGAATGCGATGAAAAAGCTCGACCTCGATGTGCTCGCGATGGTGGTGGCCGTGGCGGAATCCGGATCGTTCGCGCAGGGCGCGCAGGCCGTGCACCGGTCGCCGTCGGCGGTGAGCATGCAGATCAAGGCGCTGGAAGATGCGCTCGGCAAGCCGCTGTTCATCCGCGACACGCGCAACGTGACGCCGACCGACGACGGCACGATGCTCGCCGAATACGGCCGCCGGATGCTGGCGATGCGCGACGAGGCCTGGGCGTCGGTCGTGCGCCCGGAGATCCGCGGCCGCGTGACGATCGGCGTGCCCGACGATTACATCTCGTCGCTGCTGCCGCAGGTGCTCGGCAAGTTCGCCGCGATGCATCCGCGCGTGGAAATACGCGTGATCGGCCAGCCGAGCAGCGCGCTCGTGCCGATGCTGAAGGACAACACGGTCGACCTCGCGTGCCTCACGCGGATCAAGGGCGTGACCGGCGAGCTGATCCGGCTCGAACCGCTCGTCTGGGCCGGGTCGCCGAAGCGCAGCGTCTGGGAGGAGCGGCCGCTGCCGGTGGCTTTTTTCACGCACGGCGGCAGCGCGGCGCGCGATCACGCGGTCAAGGCGCTGAACCGGCGGAAGATCCCGTACCGGATGTCGTACGAAAGCCCGAGCCACCTCGGCCTGCTCAGCATGGTGGAGGCCGGGCTCGCGGTCGCGCCGCTGGCGCGCTGCTGCGTTCCGGATCATCTCGTGCAGCTGTCGGAAAGCCACGGGCTGCCGCCGCTCGGCGAAATAGAGGTCGTGCTCGCGCGCAGCGCGCAGTCCGCGCGCCCGCCGTGCGACTACCTGGCCGAGCAGATTCTCGGCGAATGGCGCACCTGAGCGGCCCGCCGCCGGCCGCGTTTCAGCACGACTTCAGCAGCCATTCGCGGAACGCGACGAGCGACGGCAGTGTCTCGTTCCCCGGCGGGTAGACGAGGTAGTAGCTGCGCTGGCTGGTGATCGCGTCGCCGATCGACACGAGCTCGTTGCGGCTCAGCTCGTCTTCCACCAGCACCTTCGGCACCAGCCCGATTCCCATCCCGGCCCGCACGGCCTGGATCAGGTGCGACGTGAGCTCGAAGCTCGGGCCAATGCGCATCTGCCGATGGTCGAGCCGATAGTGCGAAAACCATTCCGCCCACGCCTGCTGGTTGCTCGTCACGCCGAGCAGCGTCTGCTTCGCGGCCCACGCCGGCGTGCGCGGGTCGGCCTTGCGGCGGCTGCCGCTGCCCGTGTCGGGCGGCGCGATCGCGATCAGGAACTCGTTGTACAGCCGATGCGCGTGCAGGCCCGGCCAGTCGCCCGCGCCGACGGTAATGGCCGCATCGAGGTCGTCGTTGAGGAAATCGACGCCGCCGATCCGCGAATGAAGGTGCACGGTCACGCCCGGATGCGCGGTGTAGAAGTCGTGCAGGTGCGGCAGCAGCCACTTCGAGCCGAATGTGGGCAGCGTCGCGAGCCGCAGCGTGCCGGCGCCCGCCTGGTGCGACATCGCCTGCAGCGTCGCGCCGCGGATGCGCCCCAGCGCGCCGCTCAGCTCGGTGAAGTAGCGGCGCCCGACCTCGGTCAGCTTGACCGAGCGACCCTCGCGCCGGAACAGCGGCACGCCGAGCTGATCCTCGAGGGTCTGAACCTGCCGGCTGATCGCGCTCTGGCTCAGCGACAGCTCCTCGGCCGCGCGCGTGTAGCTTTCATGCCGCGCGGCGGCCTCGAACACCAGCAGCAGCGACATCGACGGGGTCAGGCGACGGTAATTCATGAGTTTTATGCAATATTCGCCGGAGCAGAATTCGTTTGTTTCTCGCGAAGTATCCAAAGATACTGGAATTCCCGGTCGCGTGGAAACTTGCTAAAAAATCATGTTTCGGCCACGCGAGCCGGCCGGTTCCACCCACACTGCCGCTTTTGCCCCATGTCGATCGCCTCGTTGCCCCGTCCCGCCAGCCCGCCCGCGCATGCGTACCGTGATTTTCTCGCCGCGCTGCAGGCCGCCGGATTCGCCGGGGAAATCCGCGCGGACCATGCGAACCGGACGGTGCAGGCCACCGACAACTCGATCTACCAGCGCCTGCCGCAAGCGGTGATCTGCCCCGCGCATGCGGACGACGTCCGGCTGCTGGCGCGGCTGCTCGCCGAGCCTGCGCATCGCGACGTCGCGGTGGCCGCGCGCGGCGGCGGCACGGGCACCAACGGGCAGTCGCTGACTGACGGCGTGGTCGTCGACCTGTCGCGCAACATGAACCGGATCCTCGAAATCGACGTCGAGCAGCGCTGGGTGCGCGTGCAGGCGGGCGTCGTCAAGGACCAGCTCAATGCGGCGCTGAAGCCGCACGGGCTGTTTTTCGCGCCGGAGCTGTCGACGTCGAACCGCGCGACCGTCGGCGGGATGATCAACACCGACGCGAGCGGGCAGGGCAGCTGCACGTACGGCAAGACGCGCGACCACGTGCTCGAACTCGATTTCGTGCTGATGGGCGGCGAGCACCTGCACAGCGACGCGCTCGCGGACGACGAGCTGGAGCGCCGCTGCGCGCGCCAGGACCGCATCGGCAAGGTGTACCGCACCGCGCGGCGCATCAGCGACGACAAGGCGGCGCTGATCGAAGCGAAGTTTCCGAAGCTCAACCGCTGCCTGACCGGCTACGACCTCGCGCACCTGCGTGAACCCGACGGCCGCTTCAACCTGAACAGCGTGCTGTGCGGCGCGGAAGGCTCGCTCGGTTTCGTCGTCGAGGCGAAGCTCAACGTGCTGCCGATCCCGAAATATTCGGTGCTGGTCAATGTGCGCTATGCGGGCTTCATGGACGCGCTGCGCGACGCACGCGCGCTGCTCGCACACCAGCCGCTGTCGATCGAGACGGTCGACTCGAAGGTGCTGATGCTCGCGATGAAGGACTTCGTGTGGAGCAGCGTGGCCGAGTATTTCCCGCAGGACGATGCTCGGCCGACGCTCGGCATCAACCTGATCGAATTCAGCGGCGACGACGCGGAGGACGTCGATGCGCGCGTGCGCGCGTTCGTCGACCATCTGCGCACCGATACGAGCGTGGAGCGCCTGGGCCACACGCTTGCGGCCGGCGACGATGCGGTGAAGCGCGTGTATGCGATGCGCAAGCGCGCGGTCGGCCTGCTCGGCAACGTGCAGGGCGAGGCGCGTCCGCAGCCGTTCGTCGAGGACACCGCGGTGCCGCCCGAAAACCTTCCCGCGTACATCGCCGAATTCCGCGCGCTGCTCGACGGCCACGGGCTGCAATACGGGATGTTCGGCCACGTCGATGCGGGCGTGCTGCACGTGCGGCCGGCGCTCGACATGAAGGACCCGAAGCAGGCGGCGCTGGTGCGGCCCGTGTCGGATGCGGTGGCCGAGCTGACGCAGCGGCACGGCGGCCTGTTGTGGGGCGAGCACGGCAAGGGCGTGCGCTCCGAATATGCGCCGGCGTTTTTCGGCGAGCTGTATCCGTCGCTGCAGCAATTGAAGGCCGCGTTCGATCCGCACAACCAGTTCAACCCGGGCAAGATCGCGACGCCGCCGGACCACACGATGCGGCTGCTGAAGATCGACGAAGTGCCGACGCGCGGCGACCACGACCGGCAGATCGACGAACGCGTGTGGCAGAGCTACGGCACCGCGATGCATTGCAACGGCAACGGCGCGTGCTACAACTTCGACCCGGACGATGCGATGTGCCCGTCGTGGAAGGCGACGCGCGAACGCGTGCAATCGCCGAAGGGGCGTGCGTCGTTGATGCGCGAATGGTTGCGCCTGCAAGGGCAGGCCGGCGTCGACGTCGTCGCGGCCGCGCGTGCGCGGCAGCCGTTCCTGAGCGGTCTTGCCACGCGCTGGCGCAACTGCCGCGCGGCGCGCGACGGCGAAGCCGATTTCTCGCACGAGGTGTACGACGCGATGGCCGGGTGCCTCGCGTGCAAGTCGTGCGCGGGGCAGTGTCCGGTGAAGGTGAACGTGCCGGAGTTTCGCTCGCGCTTTCTCGAGCTGTATCACCAGCGCTACCTGCGGCCGCTGCGCGACTACCTGATCGGCTCGCTCGAATTCACGATGCCGTGGATGGCGCGGGTGCCCGCGCTGTACAACGGGCTGATGCGGGCGGGATGGGTGCGCACGGTGCTGGAGCGGCACGTCGGGATGGTCGACAGCCCGCTGCTGAGCCGCTTCGATCTCGCGGCCGTGATCCGTCAATGGCGCGTGAAGCCGGCCGACCCGCAAGCGCTCGCCGCGCTGAGCGACGCGCAGCGCGCACGCAGCGTCGTCATCGTGCAGGACACGTTCACGCGCTATTTCGATACCGAGCAACTGGCGACGCTGATCGAGCTGGCGGCGCGCATGGGCTTTCAGGTGTGGCTCGCGCCGCTCGCGCCGAACGGCAAGGCGCTGCATGTGCAGGGTTTTCTGCGGGCGTTCGAGCAGGCGGCGATCCGCAATGCGACGCAACTGGCTGCGCTGGCGCGCTCGGGCGTCGCGCTGGTCGGCCTCGATCCGGCGATGACGCTCACGTATCGGCAGGAATACCTGAAGGTGACCGGGCTCACCGATGTGCCGAAGGTCGCGCTGCCGCAGGAATGGCTGCTGCAGGCGCTGCCGGAAGCCGGCGCCGGTGGCGACGGCGTGCCTATGTCATATCGGTTGCTGCCGCATTGCACCGAGAAGACCAATGCGCCCGACAGCGGCAAGCAATGGGCGCAGGTGTTCGCGCGACGCGGGCTGCGGTTGCAGGTTCAGGCGGCCGGGTGCTGCGGGATGTCGGGCACCTACGGGCACGAGGCGCGCAATCTCGCGACGTCGAAGACGATCTATTCGCAGTCATGGTCGGCGCACGTGGACGGGCCGGATGACGAAGGCGAGGCGCTCGCGACCGGGTATTCGTGCCGCAGCCAGGTGAAGCGGATGTCGTCGAAGCAGGTGCGCCATCCGTTGCAGGCGCTGCTCGATCACGTGCGGGTGGCGGGGTGAGGGTCGGGCGCGGCATGGCGCGTTGCCCGTGAGAGGACTTCCATTCCAGCGTCGAGCGGCAAGCTCCGTGCCGCTGTCGACGCATGCCTGCGCTCAGGCGTCGGGTTTCGCTGTCTTTCTGGAACGCGGCTTGTCCACCGCAGGAAACGTGCCGCCGCCGCGCGGCCGTTTCGGTTCGATCCGCATCTGCCGGATCACGCGCCGGAAATCGATCTCGTGCGCAGCCATCGTGCCGATCAGTTTCGCGATGACCGCGAGGTGGGACGGGACCGTGCCCTTGCTCGAATAGTTCGTGATCGAACTTTCGTTCATCCGGATCAGGCGGGCGAACTCGCGCGCCGTCAGCTGTGCCTTCTTCAACTCCTGTTGAAATTCCGCATACGCCATTGCACACATGATGCTTCGTCTCCGTGAATCAGAAATCGGCCCGCGCGGCGCCGGCGCCGACGGGTGGCGTCCCCGTCGTGCCAGCGCCGCGGCGGGTTACATCTTCACCTGGTCGACGAAGGTCTTCTTGCCGCTCTTGTAGCCGTAGATCGAGATGATCCCGTGCGTCAGGTCGCCCTTCGAATCGAACGTCGTCGTGCCGATCACGCCGTCGTACTTCGTCGCCGGCATCGCGGCGAGGATCTTCGCCGGATCGGTCGAGTTCGCGCGCTTCATCGCGTCGACCGCGATGTAGACCGCGTCATACGCGAACGGCGCATCGAATTTGATGCCCTGGTTGAAGCGCTTCTGGTACTTCGCGAGGAAGTCCGCGCCGCCCGGCATCTTCTCGAGCGCAGCGCCTGCCTGCGAGCACGTCACGTTGTCGGCCGCCGGGCCGGCCAGGTCGGCCAGCGAGTCGGTGCACACGCCGTCGCCCGACAGGATCTTCGCGCGCAGGCCGAGCTGCTTCGCCTGCTTCGCGAGCGGGCCGCCGGTGGCGTCCATGCCGCCGTACATGATCGCGTCCGGGTTCTCGCCCTTGACCTTGGTCAGAATCGCGCGGAAGTCGACCGCCTTGTCGTTGGTCGCGTCGTGCGACAGCACCTTCAGGCCGAGCGCCTTCGCCTTCTTCTCGAACTCGTTCGCGAGGCCCTGGCCGTACGCGGTCGAATCGTCGATCACCGCCACGGTCTTCACGCCCTTCGACTGCGCGTAGCTCGCGAGCGCCGGGCCTTGCTGCGCGTCGGTCGCGACGACGCGGTAGGTCGTCTTGAAGCCTTGCTGCGTGTAGGTCGGGTTCGTGGCCGACGGCGAGATCTGCACGATGCCCGCGTCGCTGTAGATCTTCGACGCCGGGATCGACGTGCCCGAGTTCAGGTGGCCGATGACGGCGACGACCTTGTCGTCGACGAGCTTCTGCGCAACCTGGGTGGCCTGGCGCGGGTCGGCCGCGTCATCCTGCGCATCGAGTTGCAGCGTGATCTTCTTGCCGCCGATCGTGAGCCCCTTCGCATTGATTTCCTCGACCGCGAGGCGTGCACCGTTCTCGTTGTCCTTGCCGAGGTGCGAGATGCCGCCCGTCGTCGGTTCGACGCTGCCGATCTTGACGACCTGGTCGGCCATCGCGGTCGATGCGGCCGCGAACGCGGCAGCAGCCAGTGCGACGGTGATCAGGGGTTTGCAGCGCATGCCGACAGTGCTTCGTTCCATCTGCCATCTCCGATTTGAATGTCTTTCTATTGACGTCTCGACCGGCCGACGGCGAGGTCGGGGCGATCGGACGAGTCTCCATACCCATCATGGGCTTCACTTGCATCGCGTCCGGCACCTCGACATGCCGCCCGGATGAGCGGGTGAATCGGGGCCTGAAACGGTGCAATTCATATGAATATATATGAAGCCGATTTTGCGCGCTGCAGCGAATCGCGTAGCGGGGCGGTCGGAGCACGGCCGGCGCCTGAAATTCGAAGGCGCCGGATGCCGGAAATCGTGCGCCGCGGCAGGCCACAGGCTGCGATTCGCTGTCGACGGCCTTACGGCCGCATCCATTATTCGGCCGGTGGCCGGGGCGAAGCCATGGACACTGATGTGCGGTCAATCCGGAACTGTTCGGTCGATTTGTCTGCACAGTTTGGACGATTTCGATTGCGCATCCGGTTGCGGGGTCATGCTTCATCGGGATCGATGTCCTCGTTTTAACGCAACTAACGGTCAAGTTCGGCAGCGTCGGTGAACTGGCGCGGGTCGACAGCCCGCGCGATGCATTCCGCTTTGCAGATGCCGGGGTTCGTCCCGCTCGTTTTGCCTGCGGATCGTCGGGCCGATCGCGCCGGCCCGACGTGGCGCCGGGTCTACGAACGTCCGCGCAACGCCACGAAGATCACGCCGGCGATCGCCAGCAGGCCGCCGCACACCGTCTCGATACCGGGCTGCTCACCCGTCAGCACCATCGACAGGACCGTCGCGACCGCCGGCGTCAGATAGAGGAAGTTGGCGGCGCGCGCCGCGCCGAAGTAGCCGAGCGCGAATGTCCAGGTCGCGTAACCGAGCGCGGCGGGGAAGATGCCGAGCGTCAGCACGGCCAGCGTCGTGTCGCGCGACCCGCTGCCCAGCGCCACGAGTGCACCCGGCAGCCAGGGCGAGAGCAGCAGCGCGCCGGCCAGCAGCGTGTACGCTGTGCAGGCCAGCGCGCCGTACACCGGAATCAGCCGCCGCTGCAGCACGAAATAGCTGGCCGAACACAACGCCGCGCCGAGAATCAGCGTGCTGCCGGCGCCGAGGACGAGGCCGCCCGGTTGCCCGCGCGCGATCACCGCGATGCCGGCCAGGCTGACCAGCGAGCCGAGCCAGCCCCAGCGATTGAAGCGCTCGCCCAGAAACACGGCGGCCAGCAGCGCCGTGAAGATCGGCAGCGTGTTCACGATGAAGCTCGCCGCGCCGGCCGAGACGGTCTGCTCGCCGGTATTGAGCAGCGCGTTGTAGAGCGCGATGCCGAGAAAGCCGCACAGCAGGAAGCGCAGTGCGTCGCCGCGTGTCGGTACGCGCGGCCGTCGCGCGATCAGCCACGCGATGATCAGCACGGCCGCGGTGGCGAAGCGCGCCGCCGCGAGCTGCAGCGGTGTGAGGCCATGCAGGCCGATCCGGATGAACGGGAAAGCGGACGCCCACGAAACGATCGTGAAGGCGACCGCGCCGGCCGCGATCAGCGGCTGCCGCGCATGGCGCGACGACGGGGTGGAGAGCGTGTTCATGCGGCAATGATGCGGCGTGGCAAGATGCTAAGCTAGCGCACAGATCAGCACGCAGATATGA
>NZ_JAAGPG010000199.1:0-14478 GCF_017104665.1 Burkholderia sp. Se-20378
TGCCAGCGCGTCGCGGGCGTGTGGTTTGCGCCCGATGCCGGGTCGCCGGGCGCCTACTACGACCTCGACGGCATGCCGTTCGCCGGCTCGCGGTTTGCGATGCCGGTCAGCGCAAGCCGGATCAGCTCGCATTTCGGTGCGCGCGTGCATCCGGTGACCGGCACGCGTCATGTGCATTCCGGCGTCGATCTCGCGGCGCCGGCCGGGCGTGCGGTTCATGCGTCGGAGCGCGGCGTCGTGACGTTCATCGGCACCGAGCCGCGCGGCTACGGCAAGTACGTGGTGATCCGCCATGACGGCGGCTATGCGTCGTACTACGCGCACCTGTCGGCATTCGAGCCGACGCTGCGAACCGGCATGCGGGTCGTGCGCGGCCAGCGCGTCGGCGCGGTCGGCAGCACGGGTACGGCCACGGGGCCGCATCTGCACTTCGAGGTCCGGCGGCATGCCCGTCTCGTCGACCCGGTCGCGCTGGTACAGGCGGGCAAGGCGGCGAAACTGAAGGGTGAACGGCGTGTGGCGTTCAACCGCGTGGTGCGCGATGCGCGTACGCGCCTGGCGTCGGCCGCGTGGTCGCAGCCGGTGGCGATGGCGAAGCCTGCCGGATCGCGGGCTGGTTGACGGGGGAGATGCCGCGGGCCTCAGCCGGCGGCGTCGTTGCATGCACGGGGCGACGTGCGTGCCGGTGAGGCCGAATGGCCGGTCATCGTGCGAAGCAACATGGCCGGATTGGTGCGCAGCCATTGCGCGACCAATCGATCGTCGAGGGGTGTCAAATTTTCCGGCTGCTTCAAATCGTCTGCTTCATCAAATCAAGATTTGTCTGAAACTCGGCAAATTCAACTGCTTTACATTCCCGCTTGCTCTCCACCGAGGCAATGCAGCGTTTGCCGCAACGCAGCAGCGCACCCCGTTCCGTTATTTCCGAATGCGAAATTAATCCCGCACTGATTTTCGATATCACCCGTTCCGATCTTGCGATTATTTCAAGACAGGTGATATAACCCGTTTCACGCACCGATTTGCAGCAATAACGTCACCAATAAATGCGAGCGGAACGATGAAAAGAACGACGCGGAACCTGGGTTTGGGCGGAATGGCGATCCTGACCGGTGCGATGCCGGTGGGCGCCTATGCGGCATGTTCGACCACCGCGCCGGGCAGCGGAACGACGGTCACGTGTTCCGGTGCGAACATTCCATCGGTCGTGGCCGCGACCGGCAGCACCAACGTGGCGATCAACCTTGATTCGACCGCGACCGGCAGCTATGTGCTGACGTCCACGCCGACACCGTTCTCCGTCGATACCCAGAGCGCGATCACCAACAACGGCAACCTGTCGATGTCCGGCAACGGCACGGGCGTCGCGAACCGCGGCGCGGTGCTGATCGGCGTGAACAACAACAACACGATCACCAACGCCGCAACAGGCGTGATCTCGACCACCGGCACCTACAACGACGGGATGGCCGCGAACGGCAACAACAACACGCTCGTCAACAACGGCTCGATCACGACCACCGGCAACAACTCGTACGGGATGACGGCCGCGTGGGGGCAGAGCAATCCGGGCGCGTCGGGCAACCAGATCGTCAACACCGGCACCGTGACGACTTCGGGCAACAACGCGCGCGCGGCGTCGCTGCTCGGCGGCAACGGCACGATCACCAACAGCGGCACGCTGACGTCGAACGGCCGCGATGCGCCGGCCGTGTACATGCAGGGCAACAACGACACGCTGGTCAACAGCGGCACGATCCAGACGACGGGCACCGCGACGAGCGGCGGCAGCGTCGACGCGGTCGTGTCGAACACGCTCGGCAGCTCGTTCACCGCGACGATCACGAACCAGGCGGGTGGCAAGATCATCAGCAACAACGGGATCGGCGTGCGCTCGACCAACGGCGCGACGACGATCACCAACGCGGGGCTGATCCAGGGTGGCGGCGGCACCGCGATCCAGGGCGGCAACGGCAACGTGACGCTGATCCTGCAGACTGGCTCGCAGATCGTCGGCACCGCGAACGGCGGCGCCGGCACCAACACCGTGACGCTGCAGGGCACGGGCACCGCGTCGAATGCCTTCACGAACTTCCAGAGCCTGACGATGGCCGGCACCGACTGGACGTGGGCCGGCACCGGCACGTTCTCGACCGCACTCGTGCAGAGTGGCACGCTGAACCTCACGGGCACGCTCGGCACGACCACGGCGTCGGTCGTGGCCACGGTCAACGCAGGTGCGACGCTGCAGGCGAATGCGGCGAACCTGCCTTTGTCGGTGACCGACAACGGGCTCGTGCGTTTTCAGCAGGACAGCGCCGGCACGTACACGGGCACGATCAGCGGGAGTGGCGCGGTGGAGAAAACCGGCGCGGGAACGCTGACGGTCACGCCGTCGTCGGCCGGCGGCAACACGTACTCGGGCGGCACGACGATTACGCAAGGCACGCTGTCGGTTGCGGCGGACAACGCGCTCGGCGCGGCGTCGGGCGGGCTCACGTTCAACGGCGGCACGCTGCAGCTCGGCAGTTCGTTCAACCTGGCGTCGAGCCGCGCGGTGTCGATCACGTCAAACAACGGCACGATCGATACGCAAGGCTTCAACTCGACGATCGCGCAGAACATCTCCGGCGCGGGTTCGCTGACGAAGCTCGGCAGCGGCACGCTGACCCTGAACGGCACGAACGGCTACACCGGCGGCACGAACGTGAATGCCGGCACGCTGGTGGTCGGCGACGGATCGAACAGCCTCGCCGCGCTGACCGGCGGCGGCCTCGTGACGGTCGCGTCGGGCGCGACGCTCGGCGGCTACGGCAGCGTGACCGGCGACGTGACGAACAACGGCACGATCTCGGTCGCGAACGCGCTTGCAGGCCTTGCGAGCGGGCCGACCGGCAACCTGCTGGTCAAGGGCACGCTGACGAACGCGGGCCTCGTGCAGCTCGGCGGCAGCGGCGTGGGCAACACGCTGACGGTGGCCGGCAACTACGTGGGGCAACACGCGACGATCGCGTTGAATACGACGCTGACCGGCGACGGCGCGCCGTCGGACCAGCTGATCGTCAGCGGCGGCGCGGCGAACGGCACGAGCACGCTGAAGGTGACGAACGTCGGCGGTGCCGGCGCGCAGACGGTGGCGGACGGCATCCAGGTCGTGCAAGCCACCAGCGGCGCGACGACGAGTGCCGGTGCGTTCTCGCTGTCGGGCGGCTCGGTCAGCGCCGGCGCGTACACGTACTTCCTCGCGAAGGGCGGCGCGGCGACCGGCACCGGCGACAACTGGTACCTGCGCAACACGGTGCCACCGAAACCGCAGCCGCCGGTCGTCGAGCCCGGCCAGCCGACGCCGCCGACCGAGCCGCCGATCACGCCGGCCGAAGGCACGCCGGAATCGATCGTCGAAGCCGTCGACAACGCGGGAACGGGCGGCAATCCGGAGCCGATCTACCGCCCCGAAGTGCCGCTGTACGCGGAAGCGCCGGCCGTCGCGCGCCAGCTCGGGCTGCTGCAGATCGACACGTTCCATGATCGGCAAGGCGAACAGGGGCTATTGGCCGAGAACGGTTCGATACCCGCATCGTGGGCGCGCGTGTGGGGCGGCCACAGCGACATCAAGCAGAAGGGCGACGTGACACCGTCGTACGACGGCACGGTGTGGGGGATGCAGGTCGGTCAGGATCTGTACGCGGACACCACAGCGAGCGGCCATCGCAACCACTACGGCTTCTTCCTCGGATTCTCGCGTGCGGTCGGCGACGTGAACGGCTTCGCGCTCGCGCAGCAGGACATGGGCGTCGGGTCGCTGCAGGTCAATGCGTACAACCTCGGCGGTTACTGGACGCACATCGGCCCGGGCGGCTGGTACACCGATGCCGTGCTGATGGGCAGCGCACTGACCGTGCGCACGCATTCGACCGACAACATCGGCGGCTCGACGAACGGCAACGCGTTCACCGGTTCGGTCGAAGCCGGATTGCCGATCGCGCTCGGCTACGGGCTGACGCTGGAGCCGCAGGCGCAGCTCGTATGGCAATGGCTGTCGCTCGACCGGTTCAACGACGGGATCTCGAGCGTGAGCTGGAATAACGGCAACACGTTCCTCGGCCGGATCGGCGCGCGGCTGCAATATGCGTTCGATGCGAACGGCGTGAGCTGGAAGCCGTACCTGCGCGTGAACGTGCTGCGCTCGTTCGGTACCGACGACAAGACCACCTTCGGCGGCTCGACGACGATCGGCACGCAGGTCGGGCAGACGGCCGGGCAGATCGGCGCGGGGCTGGTTGCGCAACTGACGAAGCGCGGCAGCGTGTATGCGACGGTCAGCTACCTGACGAACCTCGGCGGCGAACACCAGCGCACGATTACCGGGAATGCGGGCGTGCGGTGGGCGTGGTGAAGTCGACGATGACGAGGCATGGATCGATCGGCCGCGACGAGCCCCGTCGCAGCCGATCAACGCAAACCGCTTACACCGCAGGTTCGACCGGCAACCAGATTTCAAGCACACCGGCGCCCGTCACCGGATCGTAGTCCGCGCTGTAGCGCTCGAACTCGGGCGCGTCGACCGCCTTGAACCCCGACGTCGGCAGCCAGCCGTTCCAGATGCTGTAGATCGTCTGATGAAGCGTCGAGATGTGCCCTTCGTGTTCGAAGACCGCATACCGCTGCGGTTCGAGTTCGACGCAGCGCAAGGGGGCGGGCAACCGCTCGCGGCTCGTGACTTCCACGCCCGCGATGTACTCGAAGCTGCCATCCGCATCGGGGTTGCAGCACACGCCGTAGGTCACATAGTCGACCTGGCCGGGAATGGTACCGATGTATGGGATGAACGCTTGCCACAGCGCCGGAATGCCTTCGTTGGTTTCGAACGTGTAGCGGTCGCTCATGCCGGCGATCAGCCGCTTTCCACCCTCTTCGAAGCGCGACGGCGTCACGGCGATGAGTTTCAGTTCTTTCATGCGAAGCGGCTCCACAATAGACAACCCGTCGAGAGTGCGCCGTGCCCGCACGTCCTCGGGCGTCATGCCGAAGCAATCGCGGAAGGCGCGCGTGAACGCCTCATGGGAGCCATAGCCGGCATCGAGCGCCACCTGCAGGATGTCCGGCGCGCCTTGCGCCAGCGCGCGTGCCGCACGCGTCAGCCGCCTCGACCGGACATAGCGCATCACCGGCCAGCCGGTATTCATCGAGAACAGCCGCGAGAAGCCGAAGCGCGACATGTCGCAATTGGCGGAAATCCTGTCGAGCGTCAGTTCCCTGTCCAGCTGGGTTTCGATAAACCAGAGTGCTTGTCCTACCGGATTCATGGCATTCCATTGAGGGTGTCGGGCGGACTATATGGTATCGGCGGCGGGGGCATTTGATCGTTCTTGCAGGGCAGGCACATGCAAGCGACCCTCGCTGACGAAAACGGGACGGATGGCGCGACGGGTGACATTGTCGCCGTCCTGCGCTACGCTCCCAACTCCGATACCACGAGTCGCAATAGCATGTCGTTCATCAGCACCGGCGTCGAGTATGGCCTGCATTGCCTGCTCTATCTCGCCGACACTTCCACGGGCGTGCGCGACGCGAGCGTGCGCGACCTCGCCGAGATGCAGGGCGTCTCCGTCGATTACGCGGCCAAGCTTTTCACGCGTCTCGCGAAGGCCGGGATCGTCGTGTCCAGCGAAGGCATACGCGGCGGCTTCGCGTTGGCGAAGCCCGCACGCGACATCTCCGTGCAGGACGTCGTCGAAGCGATCGATGGCGACAAGCGGTTGTTCGACTGCCGTGAAGTGCGCGGCCAGTGCGCGGTGTTCGAAGGGGAGCCGCCCGCGTGGGCCACGCGCGGCACCTGTTCGATTCACGCGGTGATGCAGGCCGCGGAACGGGCGATGCGGGAGGAACTCAGGAAGCAGTCGCTCGCCGATCTCGCCGGGCAGGCGTGGTCGAAGGCGCCGGCCGGCTACGGCCCCAAGGTGGTTGGCTGGTTTGCCGATCGCGCGGCCAGCCGCGGCGGCGAACGCTGATTCGCGTGACGTCGCTCCGCGGTGGCGCGGCGCGACACGACACGGCCCGACGATGCACGGGATGCCTCCGCGGCACGCCGCACATCGTGCGGGCAAACGCGTCGCTCAGGCCACGACGATCCGCAGCGGATCCGCGGCCGCCAGCGCTTCCGAGCGATCCGCGCGCGGCGGATAGATCCATTCGGAATTGATCTGGTGCTTGAGCTTCTTCGCTTCCGCGCCCGTCAGCTTCACTTCGCGATTCCAACCTTCCGTATAGACCGCGCCCCAAGGGCCGAGATCCAGGCACGTCACGTACTTCGGCTGGCTGTACGGGATCTGTTCCAGGCCGAGCAGATCGGCGGCCACGTTGTGCCCCGCCGAACGGCCCAGGTTCATCGCGTGCTGGCATGACATCATCGTGTGGTTGCCTTCGTCGTCGGTGGCAGCATACGCAACGTCCCCCGTCGCGTAGACACCCGGTACGCCCTCGACCGCCAGATTGCGATCCACATGCAGGCGCCCCGTCGCGTCGCGGCGGCCCGGAATCTGTTCGGTCAGCGTGCTCGCGCGCAGGCCGGCTGTCCAGATCACCGTGCTCGACTCGATCCGCTCGCCGTCCGCCGTCGTGATGCCGCCCGCGTCGACCGATGCGACGCCGGACCCGAGCTTCCACGTCACGCCGAGCGTGCGCAGCGCCTCCTCGATGACGGGGCGCGGGCCCGCGCCCAGATCGGGGCCGATCGCGTCGTTGCGCTCGACGATCACGACCCGCATGTTCGCGTGCTCGCCCAGCGCGGCGCGCAGGCGGGCCGGCATTTCCGCTGCCGTTTCGATGCCCGTGAATCCGCCGCCTGCCACCACGACCGTATCGCGTGCCGTGGAGGCCGGCTGCAACGCCAGATCGCGAATGTGCGCTTCGAGCTCGACGGCTTCGTCGGTCTGATCGACGCTGAACGCATGCTCGGCGAGGCCCGGAATGGCGGGGCGGAACAGGCGGCTGCCGGCCGCCAGCACGAGGCGGTCGTAGTCGAGCGTCGTCGCTTTGCCGTCCGTACCCAGTACGTCGGCAGTCCGGCGCGCCACGTCGATGCGCTCGACCGTGCCCTGGACGAACGTCACGCCCACCGCGTCGAAGATCTCGCCGAGCGGCGCCCGGAAGTTTGCCGGGCCTTCTTCGTAGAGGCGCGGACGCACGTGCAGATGGGCGTCGGGCGCCACCACGGTGATCTCCACGTCGGTTCGACCGTGCGCGTCCAGCACGCGCGCCGCGCTCAATGCACTCCACATGCCGGCAAAGCCGGCCCCGATCACAAGAATTTTCTGTGCCACTGTTCCACTCCGGTTGATTGATGCATGGGGTCGGTAGAACACCGACGTTGCCTGCTGCATCGATGCGCTCCATAACTACGATTCTATGAGTCGTAGTTATGGAGCGCAAGTCCTGTGTGCGGAATGGCGTGTCGATCAATCAGGGAGCGACCCGACGAAAGGCGGTGTCGGGAACGGGGAATCGCAGCGAAACAAAGGCGATCGATGCGGGGTCGCAGTAGTACCGCGATTGGGGGGCAATCGAATCGGACAGGCCGATTGGTCAGGGAGGCGAGAGATATTCGAGGCGTCAGGCCCGGCGTGCCGAAGCGAATCGCCACGCCGGGCGGCGTGGCGATGGGGGCTGCGTGACGCTGCTTAACCGAGCGGCCAGTTCAGGAACACGATGCCGTCGTTGTAGTCGTCGTCGGCGCCGTCTTCCGAGCCGACGATCCCGAAGTACGTCTTCTTGAAGAGATCGACCTGCCGCGAGCCGAGCCGCGACGGCTTGCCGTTCGCCATCACGATCACGCGTACGCGCCCCTTGCCCGAGTCGAGCACCTTCGTGCCGAGGTTCTGGTCCTGCATGCCGGCGCCCTTGAACGTGGCGGCCGGCTTCGGGTTGTCGTCGACGTAGATGTCGATCGTCTGGTCGTTCGCCGCATTGGTGAGCGCGGTGACGCCGAACTTGATGTTCGGCGGCAGGTTGAACGTACCGTCGCGCTCGCCGCCGCCGCCGCCGCCGATCGTGCCGCTACCCGTGCCGCCCGGGTTGCCGCCCGCACCGGTTTCGCCGCTTCCGCTGCCGGACGACGATTGCCCGGTCGTGTCGCCGATCGCGGACAGGCTCGCGTACGAGTCGATATGCATCGCGCTGCCGCGCACGCTTTTCCACTGGCCCTTCACGAACGTGACGCCGGTGCCGACGTCGATCGTCGCGACGAGCGTGAACGGCATGCGCCCGGTGGCTTCGGGCACCTTCGACGAATAGGTGAAGCAGCCATCCGCGACGACGCCCTTGTTGGTCGCGATCGCGAAATAGATGCCGGGGAAGTTGTTGCCGGTCGCGTACGGCGTCGGCACGTTGAGGATGACCTGCAGTTTCCCGTCTCGAATCTCTGCCTTGGCGATGTCGATGTACAGGCCCGGGATGTCGACATAGGTTTCCGATGTCGCCACGGGTGCGCTGATGATCGAAGCCGAAAGGAGGGGCATGGATGTCTCCGTTTAGTAGGGCGGGTTTCGATGCAAAAGGGGGGGAGCTGCCGCCGAACGCGGCGCGCAGCCGCCGGCCGGCCCGGAGGCGGCCGGCGGTGGTGAGTCGTCAGGTGCGCGTCAGACGCGCATCAGGTCAGCCGATCGGCCACTGGAGCACGACGATGCCGTCGTTGTAGTCGCTGTCGTGGCCGTCTTCCGACACGACGATCCCGAAATTGACCGTGTACGGCGAGCCGTCCGATTTCTTGCCGTTGATCGGCGCGAGGCGCGCATCGGTGGCCGACGGCTTGCCGTTTACCGACACTTCGAAGCGGATCTTGCCGTTGCCGGAATTCAGCGTCGCTTCACGCGTGCCGTCGCGCGTGGTCAGCTTGTGATACGCGGCGGGTTCCTTGCTGTCGCCGATAAACAGCTTGATGTGCTGCTGCTCGGCGGCATTCGCGAAGAAAATCGCGCGGAATTCGGTATTCGGCGGAATCGAAAACTCGCCGGCGCGATTGGATGACGTTTGAGAATCGGCCATGCTTTCCTCCTGAGGAGTGGTGGGTAAGGCTTCTAGCCGTGTCGCGCAAACGTTTGCAGTTTGAAATGCGACCTCCCGAGCATGCCGAAAAATAAATAAGAAAATATTCGCCGGAGAATGGCTATTGTTCAGTAAATCGAAAACGGAGGTTAATCGATTTAATGAAATGTGTTTAATTGAAGGTGTTTCGATATATTCGAGAAATTATATCGGCGCGTGTATCGCTTTTCTGAATGATGCTCGGTTGCGCAGGCGTTGCGGGGCGCGCCGGGGAGGCGGGGCAATCGGGTTTCGGCGCGGGCGCTCGGCGTTCGCATCTGGCAGCGTTGGTTTCAACATCAGCATCTCGGTCGTGGCCGCGCCCACCGGCCACCACCGAACGCCCACACCGAAACCCGATTGATTGCAACAGGAGGGGGTGCGGCAACCGGCGAAGTACGTAGACCAACTCACTCCGAACGTGAACAGGGACCTCACCAGTGCCGCACCCATGAAGCATATCGACGGGGCGGTGCGCCGCCTATCGGACGAGACTGATTCTGAGCGATCAAATTCGGCGCCATTTGCGTCCAGCCGGTTGACAGCCCCCATCCCCCTGTGATTTGATTCCGGCCATGCAAGCCGCCCAGCCCCTCTTCTCGCTACGACTACTAGCCCGTTTCTCCGGGCTGGGTCTGCGGCTGCGCGCTTTCCATCTGCTTCTGTCCTGAAGCGCCAGATTTCCCCCGCATCACCGACCTGGCCCCGGTTGTCGACCGGCGCCTGAGTTCGTCCTTCTTCCGAATCGCTCCGCTCCGTCCCGGTCGCTCAACCGCCAAGGCTGTCGTTCGCCGTACCGCTTTGCCGTTGTGCCGTTTTCACCCGTTTTCATCGCTGCGCGCGCAGCCTGCCACCCCGACGGATGGCCAGCGCGCGGCGGTTTCCCGACAAACCGACCGAGGACCGAACATCATGATGCTGAAGAACCCCGCGACGAAGTACCGACCGTTCACGCCCGTCAACCTGCCGAACCGCATGTGGCCGACGCGCACGATCACGCAAGCGCCGATCTGGATGAGCACCGACCTGCGCGACGGCAACCAGTCGCTGTTCGAGCCGATGGACGCGACGCGCAAGATGCGGATGTTCAAGATGCTGGTCGCGATCGGTTTCAAGGAGATCGAGGTCGCGTTCCCGTCGGCGTCCGAGACCGACTTCAACTTCGTGCGCGAGCTGATCGAAGGTGGCCACATTCCCGACGACGTGACGATCGAGGTGCTCACGCAGGCGCGCGACGACCTGATCGAGCGCACCTTCGACTCGGTGCGCGGCGCGAAGCGCGCGATCGTGCACCTGTACAACGCGACCGCGCCGGAATTCCGCAAGATCGTGTTCGGCCTCGACCGCGACGGCGTGAAGGAGCTCGCGGTGAACGCCGCGCGCACGATCAAGCGCTTCGCCGACGCTGCGACCGACACGCATTTCACGCTGCAATACAGCCCGGAAACCTTCACGGCGACCGAGCTCGATTTCGCGAAGGAAGTCTGCGACGCCGTGTTCGACGTGTGGCAGCCGACGCCGGAGCACAAGGCGATCGTGAACCTGCCGGCCACCGTCGAAGTCGGTACGCCGAACTTCTACGCGGACCAGATCGAATGGATGCACCGCAACCTCGCGCGCCGCGATGCGCTGATCGTGTCCGTGCATCCGCACAACGACCGCGGCACCGCGGTCGCGGCGGCCGAGCTCGCGGTGATGGCCGGCGCGGACCGCATCGAGGGCTGCCTGTTCGGCAACGGCGAGCGCACCGGTAACGTCGACCTCGTCACGCTCGCGCTGAACCTGTACTCGCAGGGCGTCGATCCGGGCCTCGATTTCTCGCAGATCAACGAAGTCGCGCGCACGGCCGAGGAATGCACGCAGTTGCCGATCCATCCGCGCCATCCGTATGTCGGCGACCTGGTGTTCACCGCGTTCTCCGGCTCGCACCAGGACGCGATCAAGAAGGGCTTCGCGGTGCAGCGCCCCGATGCCGTATGGGAAATGCCGTACCTGCCGATCGATCCGAGCGACGTCGGCCGTACCTACGACTCGATCATTCGCGTGAACAGCCAGTCGGGCAAGGGCGGTATCGCGTTCCTGCTCGAGCAGAGCTATGGCGTCGCGCTGCCGCGTCGCCTGCAGGTCGACTTCAGCGCGGCCGTGCAGCGCCTGACCGACGACAGCGGGCTCGAAGTGACGAGCGCGCAGATCTGGTCGCTGTTCCAGCAGGAATACGTGGAAGGCGATGCGCCGCTGCGTTATGTCGGCCACGAGCTGACCGAGCGCGACGGCCGCGAGACGATCGTGCTGACCGCCGACGTGCACGGCGAGCGCCGCGTGCTGCGTGGTGAAGGTAATGGCCCGCTCGACGCGCTGATGCATGCGTTGCACACGCCGCTGCGGATCCAGCACTACGAGGAGCGTGCGTTGTCGCAAGGCGCCGATGCGAAGGCGATCGCGATCGCGGAGCTGGCCGGCACGGGCGTGCGTGGCAGCGCGTTCGGCGTCGGCATCGACGCGAACCTGACGACCGCGTCGATCCGCGCGGTGATCAGCGGCATCAACCGCGCGTATGCGCGTGCGGACGAAGCGGCGCAGGCGACGTTTTTTGGCGTGCAGCCGGCGGTGAAGGCTGTCGCGTAAGCGGGGGGCTGGCGGCCGTGCCGGGTGTGTCCGGCGCGGTCGTGACCTCTTCGGTGCGGTTGCCGCCGCGCGGCCCGGTGAGCGCGGCGCGCAGTTCAGCTTTCATGAAGTCCACCCATGCGCGGGTCTTCGCGTCGAGATGCCGGCGCGACGGATACACCAGAAACACGCCGACCTCTTCCGCCCGGTAATCGGGCAGCACACGCACCAGCGCGCCTGAACGCAGCCCGTCGTCCGCGACGAACTCGGGCAGCAGGCCGATTCCCGCCCCTTCCCGTACCGCGATTTCGAGCGATGCCGCGACGTCGGCCGTCATCGCCGGCTCGAACGCGACCGTTTCCGAATCCGCCCCGCGTGTCAGCGTCCATTCGCGCGCCGGGTACGCGGGCGCGACCAGTTGCAGGCAGCGATGCCGGGCGAGCGCGCGCGGCGTGTCCGGCATCCCGTGACGCGTGACATACGCGGGCGATGCGCACAGCACGCTGCCGATCCGCCCGACGTCGATCGCGACCTGATCGGAGTTCGGCAGGCTCGGCATCGCGATCACCGCGACGTCGTAGCTGTCGCGGACCAGGTCCGGTACCTGCGGCGCGAGCGTCAGGTCGACGCTGACGTCCGGATAGCGCGCCTGGAAGTGCGCGACGAGCGGAATCACGAAACGGTTCGCGATGCTGGCGCTGCAGTGCATGCGCAGCCGGCCGTGCGGATGCAGCCGTGCGCCGCGGGCTTCGCGTTCGCTCGCGTCGACGGCGAGCGTGATGTCGCGTGCGCGCGCCAGATAGCGTTCGCCGGCTTCGGTCAGGCACATCGAGCGCGTCGTGCGGTTCAGCAGCCGGATGCCGAGATGTGCCTCGAGCGATGCGATCGTGCGGCTGACATACGCGGTCGTGAGGTTGAGCCGCTTGCCGGTTTCGGTGAAAGTCCCCGCGTCGGCGAGCGTGACGAAAACCTGCATGCTTTGAATCAGATCCATCGGCGGGGCGGGCGCGTGGCGCTGGTGTCGTGCGATGCACTTACTGTAGCGGGCGGCCCGACGCGCCGCGCGCGCACGTCAGCGCTCGATCGTCGCGAAACGGACAGTACGGTTCAGCGCCGCGGGAAGTATTCGCTCGGCGGCACGCCGAGTGCCTTGCGGAACATTGCCGCGAACGCGCTGGGGCTGTCGTAGCCGTGTTCGAGCGCGAGTTCGAGGATCGGCGTGCCGGCGGCGAGGCGCGGCAGGCTCAGGAGCAGGCGCGCGTGGCGGCACCACGCACCGTGCGTCATGCCCGTTTCACGCTTGAAGGTGCGCGCGAGCGTGCGTTCGTTCATGTGCGCGTCGCGCGCCCAGGACTGCAGCGTGACGACCGACGACGGTTCGTTGATGAGCTGCGTGCACAGCGCGGCGAGCGCCGGATGGCGCGGCATCGGCACATGCAGCGACAGCAGCGGCGCGATCTCGATTTCGTCGAGGATCAGCGCGAGCACACGGCCCGCGCGATGCGCGAGGTCGTAATCGGCCGGCAGTTGGCTCGCGGTCACGATCAGCTCGCGCAGCAACGTGCCGACCTCGATCACGCGGCATTCGCGCGGCAGGCTCGGCCGCACTTCGTGTGCGACGAACACCGTGCGCATCTGCACGTCGCCGGCCATCCGGATCTCGTGCTGCGTGCCACCCGGCACCCAGACCGCCCGCCCCGTCGGCACGACCCAGCTGCCGGCATCCGCGTGCACGAGCATCACGCCGGAAATCGCGTGAATCAGCTGGCCATGCCGGTGCGAATGCGGCGGATACGCGCTACCGGCCGCCGCGTCGGACGCGACGACGGCGATCTGCTTGTGCTTGTCCTTGTGCTCGAGCGCGCTGAAAAATTGATCCACGTGTCCTTTTCTCGACGACGAATGCGCTTTGCGCGCGAGATCGACCGAATGGGTCGAAATTACCATAGGCGCATCGTTTGTTCGACTGCCATTGCACGATGCGCGCCTCGTCTTTTCCTCCGGTTTCCTTCCGTTTGTCCGTTGCCGCCGCGGTGCTGAGCGCCGTCGCGCTTGCCGCCTGCTCGGTCGGCGATCCGTACCGTCCGCCCGTGGTCGATGCGGCGCGCACGGCGCCGTTCGACGCGGCGGTTGATGCACCCGTCGCGTCCGGCGGCGCGTTGCCCGATCGCTGGTGGCAGCTGTTCGACGATCCGGCGCTCGACGCACTCGTGCGCGAAGCGCTCGAGCAGAACCGTGACCTCGCGGTGGCTGCGGCGCGTGTCGCACGGGCGCGGGCCGTGCTCGACGAAGCGGGCGCCGCGCGGCTGCCCGATACGACAGCCGGCTTCGGCGTCGACTACGGCAAGCACGCACCCGATCAGATCGTCGCGAGCGCGAAGGGCACCGACGCGCGTACGCGCTGGGGTTTCGCGCCGTCGTTCGCGGTGTCGTGGGAAGTCGATCTGTGGGGGCGTGTCGGCCATCTCGTCGATGCCGCGCGCGCCGATTCGGAGGCCGTGCAGGCGGCGTCGGATGCGATGCGCGTCGCGGTGGCCGCCGAGACGACGGCCGCCTACGCGCAGGCGTGCGCATACGGCGAGCGGATCGACGTGGCCGAGCGTTCGGTCGCGATCGCCGACCGCCTCGCCGCGCTGACCGCCCGGCAACGTGTGCACGGCCTCGTGTCCGATCTGGAAGTCGCGCGATCGCGCGCATTCGCCGACGATACGCGCGCCGAATTGCCGATGCTCACAGGCGCGCGCCGCGTCGCGTTGGTTGAACTGGCCGTGCTGACCGGGCACGCGCCCGGCG
>NZ_JAAGPG010000200.1:0-14438 GCF_017104665.1 Burkholderia sp. Se-20378
AGGCCGGGGTGGCGCTCGTGAACCTGCTGCCGGTCAATCCGTTCTTCGACTTCACGCTGTCGGGCTGGCGGCAGGGCCGCTACGTGCACTTCAACAGCCTCGCGCGCTGGCTCGCGTGGATCTGGCCCTACGCGGCGCTGATCTGGCTCGGCCAGCGCGTCGAGCATGCGTGGCTGCCGGCCGCGTTGCGCCGCTGACGCGGTGGTCAGGGCCACGCGGCGGCCGTATCGCGGGCAGCCGCGTGCGCCGCTCGCTATAATCGTCCGCATGAGTGCAGTGTTCGGCACCAATCGGCACTGATGTGCGGTGCCTTCGCGCCCGTGGCGCGTTGCAAATCCTCGCGATGCCACCAGGCATCGCTGCGGTTTGCGCGTTGCCACGAGCACGAATCCGCTGGCACATGAGCGCCGCTTGGCACCGAACACTTCACGCCCGCTGCCCCGCGCAGCGGCAACCGCTCCTCTTTCCGCACGGCCTCGCGCCGGGCCGCTCGTCACCATCATGGATTCCTACTACCAGCACCACGTCTTCTTCTGCCTGAACCAGCGCGAACCGGGCGCCGAACGCCCGAGCTGCGCGCAATGCGACGCGCAGAGCATGCAGGAATACGCGAAAAAGCGCGTGAAGGAGCTCGGCCTCGCGGGGCCCGGCAAGGTTCGCATCAACAAGGCCGGCTGCCTCGACCGCTGCGAGGAAGGGCCCGTGATGGTCGTGTATCCGGAAGGCACGTGGTACACGTACGTCGACCAGGCCGACATCGACGAGATCGTCGAATCGCACCTGCGCGACGGCAAGGTCGTCGACCGCCTGAAGATCTGAGCGGGCCGGCCGAATGAACGTTCATACGCAGAAGTCGCTGATCGCGGGCCCGGTCGGGCAGATCGAAATCGCGGTCGACCTCCCCGACGCCGTGCGCGAGAGCGGCGCCGCGCCGCGCGGGATCGCGCTGGTCGCGCATCCGCATCCGCTGTTCGGCGGCACGATGGACAACAAGGTCGCGCAGACGCTCGCGCGCACGCTCGTGCAGCTGGACTACGTCGTGTTCCGGTCGAACTTCCGCGGCGTCGGCGCGACCGAAGGCGTGCACGACAACGGCACCGGCGAGGCCGACGACCTGCTCGCGGTGCTCGCGCACATGCGCGCGCAGCCCGCGTACGCCGACCTGCCGCTCGTGCTCGCGGGCTTCTCGTTCGGCACCTTCGTGCTGTCGCACGTCGCGAAGCGGCTGCGCGACGCGGGCGAGACGATCGAACGGATGGTGTTCGTCGGCACGGCCGCGAGCCGCTGGCAGGTGGCCGACGTGCCGGAGAACACGCTCGTGATCCACGGCGAAACCGACGACACGGTGCCGATCGCTTCCGTGTACGACTGGGCGCGGCCGCAGGAACTGCCGGTCGTCGTGATCCCCGGCGCCGAGCATTTCCTGCATCGCAAGCTGCACGTGCTGAAGCGCATCATCGTCGACGCGTGGCGCTAGCCCGTGCGCGGGTGCCGGCGTAACGCCGGTCGCCCGCGTCGCGTCTCACACCGGATCGCCGGCACGCGCCGGACGCGCGTTCCCCCTGCGCGACATCGCGCCGCAGCGTGCGGCGCAACCCGACTTCCACCTCGCCTGCGCATGCCTTTCGCACAGCTTCGCGTGCGATGACGTGCAGCTTGCCGTCACCCTGCGCCCGATGCAGATGTGCGACGGTCCGGCGCCAGGTTCGCGAAAACGCCCTGCGCGGCCACGTATAATGGCCGGATTCCGCGTCGCCCGCGGCCCGGCTGGGCCCATTGCGGCGCTCGTTTCGCCGCCTGTCCGCCCGCTCGCGACGGCCGCGAACCGAACGCGTCCGCACGAGTCCAACCGGCGCGTTTCGCGTCGCCCGACGATTTCGGGCGAGTGCCCGAAACGCCCGCCGCCTTGCCGTTCAACCCTGCGCGTTTCGCACCGCACTTTCTGCCATCAGCCTGAATCGATCATGCGTCTGTCTCCCCAAGGCCTCAAGTCCCTCGCTTCCTCCATCGCCTTCGGCACCGCCGCGCGCAACGTCGCGCTCGGCGTGATGCTGCCCGTCGCGCTCGCATCGACGATCGTCGTCGCCGAGGCGAAGCCGGCCGCCAAGGCCAAGGCCGCGCATGCGGCGCCGGCCGCCACCGAGCAGTTCACCGGCGCGCCCGCGACCTACATGCCGGGCGCCGTGCCGCCGCCGGGCGTGAATGCGCGCTCGTGGGTGCTCGTCGATGCGACCAGCAACACGGTGCTCGCGTCGGGCAATGCCGATGAACGCGTCGAGCCCGCGTCGCTGACGAAGCTGATGACCGCGTACCTCGTGTTCGAGGCGCTCGACAAGAAGAAGATCTCGATGGAGCAGATCGTCACGCCGAGCGAAGCCGTGCGCCGCGTCGGCCGCGACGAGTCGCGCATGTTCATCGAGGCGAACAAGCCGGTGTCCGTGCACGACCTCGTGTACGGGATGATCATCCAGTCGGGCAACGACGCCGCGATCGCGCTGGCCGAACTCGTCGGCGGCAGCGAAGGGCAGTTCGTCACGCTGATGAACGACGAGGCCGCGCGCCTCGGCATGAAGGGCACGCACTTCGCCGACGTGAACGGCATGCCCGACCCGAACCACTACACGACGGCCGGCGACCTCGCGAAGCTGTCCGCGCACCTGATCCGCGATTTTCCGCAGTACTACAGCATCTTCTCGGAGAAGGAATTCAAGTACAACAACATCCGCCAGGGCAACCGCAACCGCCTGCTGTGGCTCGACCCGACGGTCGACGGCCTGAAGACGGGCCATACGCAAGCGGCCGGCTACTGCCTGATCGCGTCGGCGAAGCGCGCGATTCCGGGTGTGGACGGCCAGCGCCGCCTGGTGTCGGTGATGATGGGCGAGCAGAAGGAAGGCGAGCGTACGCAGGACAGCATGAAGATGCTGAACTACGGCTACAGCGCGTTCGATTCGGTGCGCCTGTTCAAGGGCGGCCAGGCGATGTCGACGCCGCGCATCTACAAGGGCAAGGAAAACACCGTGCAGGTCGGCGTGAAGGGCGACCAGTGGGCGACCGTGCCGCGCGGCCTCGGCGACAAGATCAAGACGGAAGTCGACGTCAACGCGCCGCTGATCGCACCGCTCGCGGAAGGCCAGCAGGTCGGCACCGTGAAGATCGTCGCCGACGGCAAGACGCTGTCGGAATTCCCGGTCGTCGCGCTGCAGGCGGTGCCGGAAGCGGGTATCTTCGGGCGTATCTGGGACTCGATCCTGCTGATGTTCAGCAAGAAGAAGTAAGCACGACGGGCCTTTGTTTTTACGACTTCATCCCCATCTGTCATAGCTATGAGCCAAGCCGAATTTGAACCGATCGTCTACCTCAGCGTCTCGTCGCAGGAGGAAATGGTGCCGCTGTCGGAAGCCCGTGTACCGGTGCTCGACCGCGGGTTCATCTTCGGCGACGGCGTGTATGAAGTTGTCCCCGTTTATGCACACGACGGCGCGCACGTGCCGTTCCGGATCGAGCAGCATCTGGCGCGGCTCGAGCGCAGCCTGAAGAAGATCGGCATCGTGAGCCCACACGACGATGCGGGCTGGCGTGCGCTGATCGAGCGCGTCGTCGCGGCGAATGCCGAAGGGCTCGGCGACGGCAACGCGCTCGTCTACCTGCAGGTGACGCGCGGTGTCGCGAAGCGCGGCCACGCGTTCCCCGCGAACGCGGTGCCGACGGTGTTCGTGATGACGAGCCCGCTGCGCCTGCCGTCCGCCGAAGAACGCGCGCAGGGCGTGCGCTGCGTGACGGCCGAGGATCGTCGCTGGCTGCATTGCGACATCAAGTCGACCTCGCTGCTCGGCAACGTGCTGATGGCGCAGCATGCTGCGGAACGCGATGCGTTCGAGACGCTGCAACTGCGCGACGGCAACCTGACGGAAGGCTCGTCGTCGAACGTGTGGATCGTGAAGAACGGCGAGCTGATCGCGCCGCCGCGCAGCAACAAGATCCTCGAGGGGATCCGCTACGCGCTGATCGAGGAGCTGGCCGACGAATGCAAGATTCCGTTCGTCGCACGCGAGATCAGCGAAGTGGAGTTGCGCGCAGCCGACGAGATCATGATCACGTCGGCCACGAAGGAAGTGCTGCCCGTCACGTCGCTCGACGATCTGCCCGTGCAGGGCGGCAAGCCGGGCCCCGTGTTCGCGGCGTTGTATGACGCGTACCAGCGCGCGAAAGCGCGCGAGTTTGAACAGTTTGACCTAACCCGGAGCAAATGATGAGCGAACCGACCAAAACCATCGAGGTGACCGGCGCGATCGATACCCGGAAGGAGTCGCTGCTGGAGTTCCCGTGCGATTTCCCGATCAAGATCATGGGCAAGGCGCACCCCGAGTTCAAGGACACGATCTTCAAGGTCGTCGCCGTTCACGACAACGAGATCGATGTCGAGAAGATCGAGGAGCGCGCGTCGAGCGGCGGTAATTACACGGGCCTCACGATCACCGTGCGGGCGACGAGCCAGGAACAGCTCGACAACATCTACCGCGCACTGACCGGCCATCCGATGGTCAAGGTCGTACTCTAAGCGCCTTCCAGCCTCCTTCCTGCGCGCACTCGGCGGGGGTCTTCCCCGCCGCGCGCCGCGCGTCCAGCTCGTCGCACAGCCGCTTGTATTCGGCGACTTCCTGAAGCAGCCAGGTTCTGAACGCCTGCACGCGCGGCGTGTTCAGGAGCGGCGGCGGACACACGAAAAAATAGTGCCACGGGCTCGGCCCGTCGATGTCGAACAGGCGCACGATGCGCCCGTCGAGCAGGTCGTGCACCGCGAGCGAGCGGCGCACCAGCGCGATGCCCTGGCCGTCGATCGCGGCCAGCAGCAGGTTCGACGAATCCTGGTACAGAATCCCCCGTTTCGGCTCGGTCAGCGTCTTGAGCCCGGCCGCGTCGAACCACGGCCGCCACAGCTCGTCGTCCGAGCGCAGCAGGTTGTAGTGCACGAGATCGGCGGGCGTTTGCGGCAGCTTGCCGCCGTTCAGCGTCGGCGCGCATGCCGGAAAGAACACCTCGTCGAACAGCGGCTCGACATGCAGCCCCGGGTAGGTGCCATGGCCGAAGCGGATCGCGAGATCGACGTCGTCGCGCGCGAAATCGGTGAGCGAGTTGGTCGACTGCAGCTCGACGTCGATTTCCGGATGCCGCTCGATGAACGTGCCGATGCGCGGCGTGATGAAGCGCGCGGCGAACGACGACAGCATCGACACCACGAGCCGCCGGTCGCGGTCGCTCGCGCGCACGTCGCGGGTTGCATCGGCGATCACCATCAGCGCGGTGCGGATCTGCTGCGCATAGCGCATGCCGGCGTCGGTCAGGCACAGCCGCTTGCCGTTGCGCGTGAACAGCTGCACGCCGAGCTCCTCCTCGAGTGCGCGTACCTGGTGGCTGACCGCGCCGTGCGTGACGTACAGCTCGTCGGCGGCGCGCGAGAAATTCTCGTGACGGGCGGCGGCTTCGAACGCGCGAATCGCGTTCAGCGCAGGTAGCTGGCGGAGGTCCATTTGCTAATTTTCCTCACATCGACGTGAAAATTGGTCGTTTTGTCGGACGCCTTGAAGTGACTACGATTGTAGCCATCGAAGCACTTTTTGGCGGAGTCGATCATGCAAGAAATTTCTTCAAGCATCACGTTCGAAATCCCCGCGGGCGAAACCGTGCCGATGAAGGTACAACGCAGCACGCGGCTGGTGGTGCAGTGCGGGCCGGTATGGGCGACGCGCAGCAACGACGTCAACGACTACTTCCTGGTCGACGGCGAAACGCTGAAGCTGCGCCGCGGCGAGCGGCTTTGGCTCAGCGCGGAAGGCCGGGAGGGCACGCGGGTGGCATTCTCGGTGTCGCGGCCGCCGCGGGAAGTCGCGCTCGGCGGGCTGGCACGGCTGCGCGAACGCGTGACCGCGCTGCTCCATGACGGCTGGCGCACCGTCTGACCATTATTTCCTCCGACGGATACCGGCGATCCGTCCCCTCTCCAAGGCCGGCGAGACCCACGGGTTTTCGGTAAACTACCGCCCATGTCCGTTTCGCCGGTTTCCATCGTGTCCACGCCTGTTGCCGTTTCCGCATCGCCCGCCGGGTCCCCGGATCAGCCGGCCCCGCCGGTCACCGTGCGCTGGCGGGGCGTCGAGACCTACGAGGCGAGCTTCGACGCGATGCGCGCGTTCACCGACACGCGCACGGCCGACACCGGCGACGAGATCTGGCTGGTCGAGCACCCGCCCGTCTACACGCTCGGCCAGGCCGGCGACCCGTCCCACCTGCTGGTGGCCGACAGCGGCGTGCCGCTCGTGAAGGTCGACCGCGGCGGGCAAATCACTTACCACGGCCCCGGCCAGATCGTCGCCTACCTGCTGCTGGACCTGCGCCGGCGCAAGCTGATGGTGCGCACGCTGGTGACGAAGATCGAGGAGGCCGTGATCGAAACCCTCGCGGCGTATAATCTCGCTTCGGTCCGCAAGGCGGGTGCGCCCGGGATCTACGTGGCATCCGGCGTGCACGAGGGCGCGAAAATCGCGGCCCTCGGCCTGAAGATCCGCAACGGCTGCAGCTATCACGGGCTGAGCCTGAACGTGAAGATGGATCTGCGCCCGTTTCTTGCGATCAACCCGTGCGGCTATGCCGGACTGGAAACTGTCGACATGGCGAGCCTCGAGGTTGCCGCCGACTGGAACGACGTCGCCCACACGCTGGTGCGCCGTCTGATCGCCAACCTCGACGGCGCACCCGCGGCCGCCGACAAGCCGCAGGCACTGGAACAACATTCGAATGACTGACGTTACCGCTTCCCCCGCACCGGCCGATTCGGCCGCGACCCCTGCCTACGATCCGACCGCCAAGCAGAAGGCGCAGGCGAAGACGGCGCGCATCCCGATCAAGGTCATTCCGATCGAGAAGCTGAAGAAGCCCGAGTGGATCCGCGTGAAGGCGGCCACCGGCAGCTCGCGCTTCAACGAGATCAAGACGATCCTGCGCGAGCACAACCTGCATACGGTGTGCGAGGAAGCGAGCTGCCCGAACATCGGCGAATGCTTCGGCAAGGGCACCGCGACGTTCATGATCATGGGTGACAAGTGCACGCGCCGTTGCCCGTTCTGCGACGTCGGCCATGGCCGCCCCGATCCGCTGGATCCGGACGAGCCGAAGAACCTCGCACGCACGATCGGCGCGCTGAAGCTCAAGTACGTGGTGATCACGAGCGTCGACCGCGACGACCTGCGTGACGGCGGCGCCGGCCACTTCGTCGAGTGCATCCGCGAAGTGCGCGAACAGTCGCCGGAAACGCGCATCGAAATCCTGACGCCGGACTTCCGCGGCCGTCTCGACCGCGCGATCTCGATCCTGAACGCCGCACCGCCGGACGTGATGAACCACAACCTCGAAACGGTGCCGCGCCTGTACAAGGAAGCGCGCCCGGGTTCGGACTACGCGCACTCGCTGAAGCTCCTGAAGGACTTCAAGGCGCTGCATCCGGACGTCGCGACGAAGTCGGGCCTGATGGTCGGCCTCGGCGAAACCGAAGAGGAAATCCTGCAGGTGATGCGCGACCTGCGCGCGCACGACGTCGACATGCTGACGATCGGCCAGTACCTGCAGCCGTCCGAGCACCACCTGCCGGTGCGGGCGTACGTGCATCCGGATACCTTCAAGATGTACGAGGAAGAGGCGTACAAGATGGGCTTCACGCACGCGGCCGTCGGCGCGATGGTGCGGTCGAGCTATCACGCCGATCTGCAGGCGCACGGGGCCGGGGTGGTCTGAGCGTCCTTGCTTCGCCGTTTTCCGGCGAACCCGAAAAAAAGCCCGCAGCGATGCGGGCTTTTTTGTTGGCGCGGACGCCATGCTCGCGTTCGCACGGCAATCGCCACCGGACCGGACGCGCAATCCGGTCGAGCATGGAAAGCAAAGCTGAAACGGCATCGATAGCTTCGCACGATAAGTTCGCTCCCGCCGCGCGCAAAGCTCCTATAGTCGGCTCTCCCGCAGCAATGCCCGCATTCCGAAGGAGAGCCGCATGTCCCGTTTCAGCTTCATCCGCCGCGCCGTCGTCGCGCTGACCGCCTTTGCCGCGCTCGGCGCGGCGCACGCCGAAACGCGCGAAGTCGTGATCGCGTACCAGGACATGGTGGTGCCGTGGCGCTACGCGCAGGCGAGCGGTGAAGTCGAAAAGGCGACCGGCTACAAGGTCACGTTCCGCAAGCTCGACAGCGGCGCCGACGTGATCCGTGCGCTCGCGTCGGGCTCCGTGCAGCTCGGCGAAGCCGGCTCGAGCCCGATCGCGGCCGGGCTGTCGCAGGGGCTCGACATCTCGCTGTTCTGGGTGCTCGACAACATCAACGACGCCGAGGCGCTCGTCGCGCGCAACGGCTCGGGCGTCACGAACGTCGCATCGCTGAAGGGCAGGAAGATCGGCGTGCCGTTCGTGTCGACGTCGCATTTCCACACGCTCGTTGCGCTGCAGGCCGCGGGCGTCAATCCGAACGACGTGAAGATCGTCAACCTGCGTCCGCCCGAAGTCGCGGCGGCGTGGGCGCGCGGCGACATCGACGCGACCTACATCTGGGATCCGGTGCTCGCGAAGGTCAAGCAGTCGGGCACCGTGCTGACGACGTCGGGCCAGGTGGCGAAAGAAAGCGGCAAGGCGACCTTCGACGGCTTCGTCGTGAGCCGCAAGTTCGCGCGCGAGAACCCCGAGTTCGTCACGCGTTTCGTGAAGGTGCTCGCAGCCGCCGATGCAGACTACCGCGCGCATGCCGCTGCGTGGAAGGTCGGCTCGCCGCAGGTCGCGGCGGTCGCGAAGGTATCGGGCGCGAACGCGCAGGACGTGCCGGCCAGCCTCGCGCTCTACGCATTCCCGACGGCGGCCGAGCAGGCGTCGCCGACGTGGCTCGGCGGCGGCGCGCAGTCGGGCGCCGCGAAGTCGCTCGCGGCGACCGCCACCTTCCTCAAATCGCAAGGCACGATCCAGACGGTGCTCGCCGACTATTCGGCCGGTGTCGATCCGCAGTTCGTGCAGAAGGCCGCGCGCTGAGCGCGGCGATCATCGCGGAGCCCGAGCATGAGCACGCTGGAAGTCCGTCAGGTATCGGTTGCCTATCCGGGTGAGCGCGGCAGGCCGACGACGCAGGCGCTCGCGCGCGTCGACCTGCGCATCGATGCCGGTGAATTCGTCGTCGCGCTTGGCGCGTCCGGCTGCGGGAAGACGACGCTGCTGAACTGCATGGCCGGCTTCGTCGCGCCGACCACCGGCGACGTGCGCGTCGACGGTGTGCCGGTCACGGGTCCTGGCGCCGATCGTGGCGTCGTGTTCCAGAAGTACGCGCTGCTGCCGTGGCTCGACGTGCTCGACAACGTCGCGCTCGGGCTGCGCTTCGCGCGCGTGTCGAAGGCCGAGCGCGAAGCACGGGCGCGGGAGATGCTCGCGCTCGTCGGGCTCGACGGTCATGCGCATGCGCGGGTGTATGAGCTGTCGGGCGGGATGCAGCAGCGTGTCGGCATCGCGCGTGCGCTTGCGAGCGACCCGCGCGTGCTGCTGATGGACGAGCCGATGGGCGCGCTCGATGCGATGACGCGCGGCACGATGCAGGCGCTCGTGCTCGACGTGTGGGCGCGCACCGGCAAGACGGTGTTCTTCATTACGCACGATGTCGAAGAGGCGCTGTTCCTCGCGACGCGGCTCGTCGTGATGACGCCCGGCCCCGGCCGGATCGCGGAAACCTTCGAACTGCCGTTCGCGCGCCGCTACGTCGAATCGCGCGATGCGCGTGCGGTGAAGTCTTCACCGGATTTCATCGCGTGGCGTGAGCGGCTGATCGCGTACCTGCATCGCGACGAGGCGGTCGAGGTGGCCGCGTGATGCACGAACTCGCGCGACAGGGCGCGTCGGTCGGACGCGGTCGGATCAGCACTTTGCAGAGGCAGGACAGCATGAGCACGCAGGATTCGTGGGTGGCCGACGGGACGGCCGCAGGTTTCGAGCAGGGCGATCGCACGCGGACTCGGGCGGCAGAACGTCGTGCGCCGTCGTCGCGCCGCCACCGGTTGCCGGGGGAGGGGAAGACGGCGGCCTTGAGTACGGCGACGGTCGCGGTGCTGGCCGTACTGTGGTGGGTCGCCACGCATCGCCAGTGGCTGCCGCCGCTGTTCCTGCCCGCGCCGGAAGCCGTGTGGGCGGCATTCGTCGATGCCTGGCACGGGCGCATCCAGGGCGGCCTGCCGCTGTCCGAACATCTGCTGTGGAGCGCCGCGCGCGTGTTCGGCGCGTTCCTGCTCGCGACCGCGATCGGCGTGCCGGCCGGTATCCTGATGGGTGTGAGCCGCATTGCACGCGGCGTGCTCGATCCGTTGCTGGAGTTCTACCGGCCGCTACCGCCGCTCGCGTACCTGCCGCTCGTCGTGATCTGGTTCGGCATCGACGAAACGGCGAAGCTCGTCGTGATCTTCCTCGCGTGCTTCGCGCCGATCGCGATGGCCGCGCGCGCCGGCGTGCGCGCCGCGACGGTCGAGCAGATCAACGCCGCGTATTCGCTCGGCGGCAGCTTCGCGCAGATCGTGCACCACGTGGTGCTGCCGGCCGCGCTGCCGGAGATCCTCACCGGGCTGCGGATCGCGATCGGCTTCGGCTGGACGACGCTCGTCGCGGCCGAGATGGTTGCCGCGACCGCCGGGCTCGGGCAGATGGTGCTCAATGCGTCGAGCTTCCTGCGTACCGACATCGTCGTGATGGGCATCCTGATCATCGGCGCGATCGCGTGGCTGTTCGATCTCGCGATGCGGTGGGTCGAGCGGCGGATCGTGCCGTGGAAGGGGAGAGGCTGACGGAACACCGGCGATACGGGCGACGTCTGCACGCCGCCCCGGCCTGCCGCCCTCAATCCCCCATCGCCACCCCTTCCCGCCGCGGATCCGCCCCGCCGAACCACACCGTCTGCCCCTGCACGTTCAGCCGCTGGATTCCCTGCAGCCCCGAGTTCATCTCGACGACCTGCACGTCGTGACCGCGGCCCTTCAGCCCGTCGGCGAGTGCTTCCGACACGCGGCCGCGTTCGAGCTGCGTCGGCCCGTTCATCGACCCGAAGTTCGGCAGCGCGATCGCCTGCTGCATCGTCATCCCCCAGTCGAGCACGCCCACCAGCGTCTTCGCGACGTGATTGATGATCGCGGGGCCGCCGGCCGAGCCGACGATCATCGTCACCTGCTTCGTCTTCTTGTCGAACACGAGTTCCGGCGACATCGCCGAGCGCGGCCGCTTGCCGGCCTGCACGCGGTTCGCGACCGGCCGGCCGTTGTCGTTCGACACGAACGAGAAATCGGTGAGCTGGTTGTTCAGCATGAAGCCGCGCACCATCAGCCGCGAACCGAATGCGTCCTCGATGCTGGTCGTCATCGACAGCGCTTGGCCGTAGCGGTCGACGATCGCGATGTCGGACGTCGACGGCAGCTCGGGGCTGCGGTCGTCGGCCATCGCGAGCGTCGCGCCCTGCGGCGTGCCGGCCTGCGCGACGCCCATGCTGCTGTCGCCGATCAGGTGTGCGCGCTGCGCGAGATAAGTCTTGTCGGTGAGGCTCGCCCAGCTGCCGCCCGGCAGCGGCACGAAATCGGGATCGGCCACGTAGCGTGCGCGGTCCGCATACGCGAGGCGCCCGGCTTCGCTGAACAGATGCGCGGCGAACGGTGTCGGCTCGTAGCCGACGTCGTTGCGCACCGGCTTCTGCGCGCCGATCTGCTGCCAGTCGGGCATCGCTTCGAGGATGCCGAGCATCTGCGCGATCGCGAGGCCGCCCGACGACGGCGGCGGCATCCCGCACACGACCGAGCGACGGTAGTCGGCGCACAGCGGCGCGCGCACCTTCGCCTTGTAGCGCGCGAGATCCTGGAGCGACAGCAGGCCCGGGTTGGTCGGGTGCTTGCGCACCTTCGTGACGATGTCGCGCGCGATCGCGCCGCTGTAGAACGCGTTCGCGCCGCGGTCGGCGACCTGGCGCAGCACGGTCGCGAGCGCGGGGTTCTTCAGCACCGTGCCGGCCGCCTTCGGCGTGCCGTCCGGGTTGTAGAAGTACGCGCGCGCGGCCGGGTCGTTCTTCAGGTACTTGTCGTTGGCGATCAGCGTCGCGAGCCGCGGGCTGATCGTGAAGCCGTGCTCGGCGAGCCGGATCGCCGGCTGGAACAGCCGGCGCCACGGCAGCTTGCCGTGCGCGCGGTGTGCGGCGTCGAGCATGCGCAGCACGCCCGGCGTGCCGACCGAGCGCCCGCCGACGACACCTTCGTAGAAGCTCATCGGCTGGCCGGTCGGCCCATAGAACAGGCGGTCGGTCGCGGCGGCCGGTGCGGTTTCGCGGCCGTCGTAGGCTTGCGTTGCCTTGCCGTCGAAGTACAGCATGAATGCGCCGCCGCCGATTCCCGACGATTGCGGCTCGACGAGCGCGAGCACCATCTGCGTCGCGATCGCCGCGTCGATCGCGGTGCCGCCTGCCTTCAGCATGTCGTAGCCGGCCTGCGTCGCGAGCGGGTTCGCGGCCGCGATCATGAAGCGCTGCGAGGTCCAGCCCGGCTTGTCGGTCCAGCCGGACGACAGCTCGGGCGCATGGAAGCCGGGCAGCGGCACGGCGGCGCCCGATGCGGCGGCGACGGGCACCACCGCGCCCGACGACGGCGTGGCCGGGGACGTGCAGCCGGCGTTGAACGCGACGAGCGCGATGGCGGCAAGCAGCGTCCAGGAGCGCGAATGCGGACGAATCCGGTCGAACATGGAACCCTCGGCAGCAGTGAATTCGAAGGAGGCGACGGTGCCGGCGCAACGCGGCTGCCCGCCCCGGGCGCGCTATTGTCGCCGCGCGGCCGGCGGCTTGTCACCCGACAGGAAACCCTGACGCATCGCGCCGGGCCCGCCCCGGCCGGTCTTTCCGGCCTGTTCGAGGATGAACTCTATGAACGTCGACGTCGCGCGCGTGTGGTGCCGGTTCGGCATGTAGAGCATGTACATGTGCGTGCCGAAGATGCTGAGCCGGTACGCGTCGAGAGACGTGACGACCGTGCCGCGCCGGATGTCGTCCTGCATCACGTAGTCCGGCACGATGCCGACGCCGATCCCGCCGAGGATCGCCTGCCGCAGGAACAGGAAGTTCTCCGAAATCAGCGTGGGCTCGAGCAGCACCTCGTGGCGCTCGTCGCCGAGATACGCGGCGATCCTGAGCTGCCGGCCCATCACCGTCGCGGTCACGACGGGGGAGGCCGACAACGCGCCGAGGCTCGCCGGCATCCCGTGCTCGGCCGCGAAGGCAGCCGACGCGCACGCGACGTAGCGCACCGCGCCCATGTCGCGCGCGACGAGGTTCTGCGGCGGCTCCGGCATCACGCGCACCGCGATGTCGATCTCGTCGCGCATCAGGTCTTCGACGCGGTTCTCGAACACGACGTCGAGCACGATGCCCGGATGCAGCCGCTTGAACGCGAGCAGCCAGTCGGACATCACCATCTGCCCGTAGCCGCTCGGCACCGACAGCCGCACGCGGCCCTGCAGGTCCTGGCCGAGCGTCGTCACCGACTCCTGTGCGGCGAGCAGTTCGTTGCGGATGCGCCGGCCGTGCTCGTACAGCTTCAGCCCGATTTCGGTCGGCTCGATGCGCCGCGTCGTGCGCCGCACGAGCTGCTGGCCGATCGAGCGCTCGAGCTGGTTCAGCCGGTAGCTGACGTTCGCGCGGCTCATCTTGAGCCGCTGCGCGGCCTTGCTGAGATTGCCGGCGTCGAGGATCTCGACGAGCAGCGTCAGCGCGTTCAGGTCCATGCGTCGCGTCTCCTGATCCGTCCCGTTTATGAATCTCGATAGCGGTTGGAAGCATTCAGTGTCAAGTCAGACTTGACAGCTTGTAAAAGCGGGAGGGAATTGTCAATGAATCTCGATCAATCGAGAATCGGGTCATGCCCGGCGTACGGCCGGATCTTGTCCCGCTTCGTGCGGGACCGGGGCCGGTGCCCCGGCGCCGCCTGCGTGGCCGCGAGCCACGAACCGGCGTTGCGCACCGGCCGCCGCGTCAAGGAGACACGATGAACTCACCCGCTTCCCCTACCAGCCCGGCCGGCACCGTCACGCGCGAACGGCGCGACAAGGTGCTCGTCGTCACGATCGACCATCCTCCCGTCAACGCGCTGTCCGCCGATGTGCGGCGCGGCCTCGCCGATGCGCTCGACGTCGCGCAGGCCGACGACGCGATCCGCGCGGTGCTGATCGTCGGCGCCGGCCGCAACTTCATCGCGGGCGCCGACATCCGCGAATTCGGCAAGCCGATCGTGCCGCCGTCGCTGCCCGACGTGTGCGAGCGGATCGAATCGGGCACGAAGCCGGTCGTGGTCGCGCTGCACGGCGCGACGCTCGGCGGCGGGCTCGAAGTCGCGCTCGCCGCGCATTACCGGCT
>NZ_JAAGPG010000201.1:0-14047 GCF_017104665.1 Burkholderia sp. Se-20378
TGTAGTGCAGCGGGCCTGTGCCAAGCTAGTACTTGCCAGGTAAGCGTTGTTACAGCCCGTTTCGCCCGATCTGGCGGACTATGCGGGCAATGCCCCGGCGTGACGCGCGGTTGTTTCGCGGCATTGGTGAATGCCGGCGAATAACCCTCTTGAAATCGTAGTTTTCACCCTTATTTGCACCAGCAATGTGCGGTGCCACCGGATATACGATCCGGCGGTTGCCGATTTGGCTTCAACCTCTAATCGACTTTCAGCGACATGGAAAACACGCAAGAGAACCCGGCTACCCCATCGGCCGAAGATATCGGCAGCGAGAAGCAGACGGCGCAAGGCGCCGCTCCCGCCGCCGAAGCAGCCGACGCGGCGCTCGCGGAGGCTCAAGCCAAGGTCGCCGAGCTGCAGGAGAGCTTCCTGCGGGCGAAGGCCGAGACCGAGAACGTCCGCCGCCGCGCGCAGGACGACGTCTCGAAGGCGCACAAGTTCGCGATCGAGAGCTTTGCAGAGCACCTGCTGCCCGTGCTGGACAGCCTGGAAGCGGCCGTCAACGACACGTCCGGCGACATCGCGAAGGTGCGTGAAGGCGTCGAACTGACGCTGCGCCAGCTGATGAGCGCGCTCGAGAAGGGCCGTGTCGTCGCGCTGAACCCGGTCGGCGAGAAGTTCGATCCGCACCAGCACCAGGCAATTTCGATGGTGCCGGCCGAGCAGGAGCCGAACACCGTCGTCGCCGTGCTGCAAAAGGGTTACACGATCGCCGACCGCGTGCTTCGACCGGCGCTCGTCACCGTCGCGCAGCCGAAGTAAGGCCGTCGCGATGCTGCCCGCCGGCGTCGATCCGGCCATGTTCGACGCCCCGAAGGAAGTCCCCTTGGGGGGCGCGTTCGACATGCAGGCGCTGGACGCCGGCACGTTCGACGCGGCGATCGACGGCGCGGGCGATGCGCTCGCGGTGGTGTTCTTCTGGGGCGTCGACTGCTTCAACTGCGAGATCGCGAAGAAGGCGATGCTCGCCCAGCCCGACACGATCCGCGCGCTGGACCTGAAGTGGTTCCATTGCAACGTGTACGAACACCACCAGCTGGGGCACCGCTTCGGGCTGCACGGCGTGCCGACGTGGTTCTTCTTCCACCGCGGCAAGCGGCTCGGCCGCGCGACGGGCTGGCATGGCCTCGCGCAGTTCCAGGCAGCGGTGTCGACGGCACGCGCGAAAATCGCCGCGGCGGGTGGCGATCCGCCGGGCGGCGATCCGCTAGCCGGCGGCGATTGAAAAAATTTAATATCCGCATCGCTCGTCGGGTCTTGAAAACGGACCGGACGGACGCATTTCGGGAACAGAGTTGAATTCTGGCGCGCAAAACCGCCCCAAAACGCGGGGTTTTGCGCAGCAAACAAGCATTTCTGGAGATTAGGAAAAAATGGGAAAGATCATCGGTATTGACCTCGGCACCACGAACTCGTGCGTCGCCATCATGGAAGGCAACCAGGTCAAGGTCATCGAGAACTCGGAAGGCACGCGCACCACGCCGTCGATCATCGCCTACATGGACGACAACGAAGTGCTCGTCGGCGCGCCGGCCAAGCGTCAGTCGGTGACCAACCCGAAGAACACGCTGTTCGCAGTGAAGCGCCTGATCGGCCGCCGCTTCGAAGAGAAGGAAGTCCAGAAGGACATCGGCCTGATGCCGTACACCATCGTCAAGGCCGACAACGGCGATGCATGGGTTGAAGCACACGGCGAAAAGCTCGCGCCGCCGCAGGTTTCGGCGGAAGTGCTGCGCAAGATGAAGAAGACGGCCGAAGACTACCTCGGCGAGCCGGTCACGGAAGCCGTGATCACGGTGCCGGCGTACTTCAACGACAGCCAGCGCCAGGCAACCAAGGACGCCGGCCGCATCGCGGGCCTCGAAGTCAAGCGGATCATCAACGAGCCGACCGCAGCCGCGCTCGCGTTCGGCCTCGACAAGGTCGAGAAGGGCGACCGCAAGATCGCCGTGTATGACCTCGGCGGCGGTACGTTCGACGTGTCGATCATCGAAATCGCGGACGTCGACGGCGAAATGCAGTTCGAAGTGCTGTCGACCAACGGCGACACGTTCCTCGGCGGCGAAGACTTCGACCAGCGCATCATCGATTACATCATCGGCGAGTTCAAGAAGGAGCAGGGCGTCGACCTGTCGAAAGACGTCCTCGCGCTGCAGCGCCTGAAGGAAGCCGCTGAAAAGGCGAAGATCGAGCTGTCGTCGAGCCAGCAGACCGAAATCAACCTGCCGTACATCACGGCGGATGCGTCGGGCCCGAAGCACTTGAACCTGAAGATCACCCGCGCGAAGCTGGAAGCGCTGGTGGAAGACCTCGTCGAGCGCACGATCGAACCGTGCCGCATCGCGATCAAGGACGCAGGCGTCAAGGTGTCGGACATCGACGACGTGATCCTGGTCGGCGGCCAGACGCGTATGCCGAAGGTGCTGGAGAAGGTGAAGGAATTCTTCGGCAAGGATCCGCGTCGTGACGTGAACCCGGACGAAGCTGTCGCAGTTGGCGCGGCGATCCAGGGCCAGGTCCTGTCGGGCGACCGCAAGGACGTGCTGCTGCTCGACGTGACCCCGCTGTCGCTCGGCATCGAGACGCTCGGCGGCGTGATGACGAAGATGATCAGCAAGAACACGACGATCCCGACGAAGCACGCTCAGGTGTACTCGACGGCGGACGACAACCAGGGCGCCGTGACGATCAAGGTGTTCCAGGGCGAACGCGAAATGGCAGCCGGCAACAAGCTGCTCGGCGAGTTCAACCTCGAAGGCATCCCGCCGGCACCGCGCGGCGTGCCGCAGATCGAAGTGACCTTCGACATCGACGCGAACGGCATCCTGCACGTCGGCGCGAAGGACAAGGCGACCGGCAAGGAAAACAAGATCACGATCAAGGCGAACTCGGGTCTGTCCGAAGCTGAAATCGACCAGATGATCAAGGACGCGGAAGCGAACGCAGCGGAAGACCACAAGCTGCGCGAGCTGGCTGATTCGCGCAACCAGGGCGACGCGCTGGTTCACAGCACGAAGAAGGCGCTGACCGAGTACGGCGACAAGCTGGACGCGGGCGAGAAGGAAGCCATCGAAGCGTCGCTGAAGTCGCTCGAGGAACTGCTGAAGGACTCGTCGGCCGACAAGGCTGCGATCGACGCGAAGGTCGAGGAGCTCGGCAAGGTGTCGCAGAAGCTCGGCGAAAAGATGTACGCCGACATGCAGGCCCAGCAAGCAGGTGCGGCCGGCGCAGCGGGTGCAGCGGAAGGCGCGGCCCACGCGGGCGGCGCGCAGCAGGCTGCCGACGATGTCGTCGACGCCGAGTTCAAGGAAGTGAAGAAGGACTAAGCCGGGTTGCCCCGGTGCCGCACGCCGCGCGCGCAACCCGCGCGCGGCGCGGCTGACGGGTTGGCTGACAAGCGGTCTGTCTTTCCTTCCGGATGGCCGGATCGACTCCACGCCTGGCGGGCTTCGCGGCCCTCCGGGCACATTTGTTTTTTGGCGGGTGCTGCACGAGCCGTCCGTAGACGGGCGCAGTGCCAGACGAGTCGAGAGACTTTACTGCAGGCGAAAGGAGCCGCCGCGTGCGCGATGCGTGGCGGCACAGTGAATCGATATGGCGAAACGGGATTACTACGAGGTTCTGGGCGTCGCGAAGAATGCGGGCGACGACGAAATCAAGAAGGCGTATCGCAAGCTTGCGATGAAGTATCACCCTGACCGCAATCCGGACAACAAGGATGCGGAAGAGCATTTCAAGGAGGTGAAGGAAGCCTATGAAATGCTGTCGGACGGCCAGAAGCGGGCAGCGTACGACCAGTACGGCCACGCGGGCGTCGATCCGAACATGGGCGGTGCGGGCGCACAGGGCTTCGGCGGTTTCGCGGACGCGTTCGGCGACATCTTCGGCGACATCTTCGGCCAGGCAGCGGGCGGCGCCGCGCGCGGCGGCCGTGGCGGCCCGCAGGTGTATCGCGGTGCCGACCTGCGCTACAGCATGGAAATCACGCTCGAGCAGGCCGCACACGGCTACGACACGCAGATCCGCGTGCCGAGCTGGGTGTCGTGCGAGGTCTGCCACGGATCGGGCGCGAAGCCCGGCACGAAGCCGGAAACCTGCCCGACCTGTCACGGCCAGGGCACGGTGCGCATGTCGCAGGGCTTCTTCAGCATCCAGCAGACCTGCCCGAAGTGCCACGGCACGGGCACCTACATCCCCGAGCCGTGCGTGCATTGCCACGGGTCGGGCAAGGTGAAGGAAACCAAGACGCTCGAAGTGAAGATCCCGGCCGGGATCGACGACGGGATGCGGATCCGCTCGGCCGGCAACGGCGAGCCGGGCATCAACGGCGGGCCGCCGGGCGACCTGTACGTCGAGATCCACATCAAGCCGCACTCGGTGTTCGAGCGCGACGGCGACGATCTCCACTGCCAGATGCCGATCCCGTTCACGACCGCCGCACTCGGCGGCGAGATCGAGGTGCCGACGCTGGCTGGCCGTGCGTCGTTCCCGGTACCGGAAGGCACGCAGTCGGGCAAGACGTTCCGCCTGCGCGGCAAGGGCATCAAGGGGCTGCGTTCGAGCATCGCGGGCGATCTGTACGTCCACGTGCAGGTCGAGACGCCGGTGAAGCTGACCGACAACCAGCGCGACCTGCTCAAGCAGTTCGAGAAGTCGCTGGCCGAAGGCGGCGCGCGTCACAGCCCGCAGAGCAAGAGCTGGTTCGACCGTGTGAAGAGCTTCTTCGAGTAACTCGAGTAACAGCATGACTGATGGCAACGAGAGCGCGTCGTTCGCGCTCTTGGACGATTGCGACTCGACCGCGCTCGCGCGGTCGAGTCGTTTGTATTCGGGGTTCGTGCGCGAACGTGTGTGCACGGATCCGGCTCGACTCGACGAGGTCGACGCGGCCGTGGCGCAGGATCTGCGCGACGGGCTGCATGCGGTCGTCGTCGGCGATTACGAATTCGGACGCAATCTGCAACGAGCGCAGCCGGGCCATGCCCCGCTGCGCTTTTTGCTATATGCGCGCTGCGAGCGCCTGTCGCGCGACGAAGTCGACGCGTGGCTCGCGCAGCAGGATGGCGGCGGCACGCCGTCGATTGCGGGCGTCGCGCATGTCGGGAAGAGCGTGTCGCGCGATGCGTTCGACGCGGCGATCGCGGCGGTGCACGACGCGCTGCGCGCGGGCGATTCGTATCAGGTCAACTACACGTACCGGCTGAACTTCGACGTGTTCGGCACGCCGCTCGCGCTGTACCGGCGGCTGCGTGCGCGCCAGCCGGTGCGCTACGGCGCACTGATCGCGCTGCCCGATGGTGCGTGGGTCGTGTCGTGCTCGCCCGAGCTGTTCGTCGAGAAGCACGGCGATGTACTGCGTGCGCGGCCGATGAAGGGCACGGCACCGCGTTCGGCCGATCCTCGCGACGATGCGGCGGCGGCCACGTTCCTCGCGAACGATCCGAAGAACCGCGCGGAAAACGTGATGATCGTGGATCTGCTGCGCAACGACGTGTCGCGGATCGCGCGCACCGGGACGGTTCGCGTGCCGGCGCTGTTCTCGGTCGAGCCGTATGCGTCGGTGTGGCAGATGACGTCGACGGTCGAGGCCGGCTGGCGCGACGGGACGACGTTCGCACAGATGCTGCGCGCGCTGTTTCCGTGTGGATCCATCACGGGCGCGCCGAAGTACAAGACGATGCAGCTGATCGACGCGATCGAGTCGACGCCGCGCGGGCTCTATACGGGCGCGATCGGCTGGCTTGACGCTGCGAAGCAACGCGCGGATTCCGACGCGCCAGGTGATCGCCTGGCAGGTTGTGGCGATTTCTGCCTGTCGGTCGCGATCCGTACGCTGACGCTCGATGCCGCCGGCGAAGGTGATGGCAGTGCCGGTGTGGCCGATACCGAAACACGTGATCCGGCAACGGCAATCGCCGGCCGGCGCCGCGGCACGATGGGTGTCGGCGCGGGCATCGTGCTCGACAGTGTCGCGGCCGACGAATATGCGGAGTGCGAATTGAAAGCGCGATTCCTGACGGACGCCGATCCCGGCTTCCAGCTGTTCGAAACGACCGCCGCCACGCGTGCGGACGGCATCCGGCATCTCGATCGCCATCTCGCGCGGCTCCAGCGTAGCGCGGATGCGTTCGGCTTCCGCTTTGACACCGATGCGTTGCGTCGCGAAATCGACGCGCGCTGCGCGGCGCTCGACGACGACGGCGCTTACCGGATGAAGCTCGCGCTCGCGAAGGACGGCACGATCGAGATCATCGCGGCACCGCTCAAGCCGCTGCCGGCGGGGCCGGTCGGCGTGCTGCTGGCGTCCGCGCACGGCTTCGCATCGACTCGTGCGGGCGATGCGCTGCTGCTGCACAAGACCACACGCCGCGCCGAATACGATCGCGCGTGGCAGGCGGCAGAGGCGCTTGGCAGCTTCGACATGCTGTTCGTCAACGAGCGCGGTGAAGTGACGGAAGGCGGCCGCTCGAACCTGTTCGTGAAGCTCGACGGCCAGTGGGTGACGCCGCCGCTCGAGTCCGGCGTGCTGCCGGGTGTGATGCGCGGCGTGCTGCTCGACGATCGTGCGTTCGGCGCGACGGAGCGGGTCGTGACCCGCGACGATCTCGCGCGTGCGGAGGGACTGTTGCTGACCAACGCGCTGCGCGGCGCGCTCGACGCGGTACTGAAGTGACGTAGCCGCCGGATAATCGATCAGTGCTGGCAGCGTAGGAAAGAAAAAGCGCGGCGCCCCGCAAAGGGCGCCGCGCTTTTTTTCGTCGAGGTGCCGGCGAACGCATCGCCGGCACCGCGCCGGACGTCAGAACGAATGCTCGGGGCCGGGGAACGAACCGTCCTTCACCGCGCGCACGTACGCTTCGACGGCCGCCTGGATGTTCGGCTCGCCCTGCATGAAATCCTTCACGAAACGCGGTCGCTTGCCGGGGAACACGCCGAGCATGTCGTGCAGCACGAGCACCTGGCCCGAGCAGTCGGCGCCTGCGCCGATGCCGATCGTCGGCACGCGCAGCATCTGCGTGACTTCGGACCCGATCAGCGTCGGCACGGCTTCGAGCAGCACGACCTGCGCACCGGCCGCTTCGACTGCGCGCGCGTCGCGCAGCAGTTGCGCGGCGCCGGCTTCGGTCTTGCCCTGCACCTTGAAGCCGCCGAACGCGTGCACCGACTGCGGCGTGAGGCCCACGTGCGCACACACGGGCACCGCGCGCTCGACGAGGAAGCGGATCGTCTCGGCGAGCCATTCGCCGCCTTCGAGCTTGACCATCTGCGCACCGGCGCGCATCAGCTTGACGCTGCTCGCGAATGCCTCGGCCGGCGTGCCGTACGTGCCGAACGGCAGGTCGGCCATGATCAGCGCGCGCGGCTGCGCACGGGCGACACAGGCGGTGTGATACGCGATGTCGTCGAGCGACACGGGCAGCGTGGTCGTGTGACCCTGCAGTACGTTGCCGAGCGAATCGCCGATCAGCAGCACGTCGACGCCCGAACGGTCGAGCAGTGCGGAAAAGCTCGCGTCGTAGCAGGTGAGCATCGCGATCTTCTCGCCGGCGTCGCGCATTGCCTGCAGCTTGGGCACCGTGACGGCAGGCCGGCTCGATTCCTGGAGATAGGTCATGGGAAATCCGGTTTCGAATGGGTGAAGAACAACAGGCGAGGACGCGTCAGCGCGTCGTCTCGCCCTTGACGAAGAATTCCTTGCGACCGCGCATCGTCTCGATGCGCTCGATCAGCAAGGCGAGATCTTCGGGGGAATCCAGCGGGTTCAGGTGTTCCGCGGCGACCGTCAGCACCGGCGTGCGGTCGTAGTGGTAGAAGAATTCGTTGTACGCGTCGACGAGCGAGCGCAGGTACGCGTCGCTGATCTGCAGCTCCATCGGCAGCCCGCGCTTCTGGATGCGCGAGAACAGCACTTCTGGGCTCGCCTGCAGATAGACGACGAGGTCGGGTGACGGCGCCTGCGGCACGTCCACGTGCGTCGCGACCGAGCGATAGAGCTGCCACTCGTCTTCCGGCAGGTTCAGCCGCGCGAAGATGTCGTTCTTCTGCGGCATGAAATCGGCGATGACCGGGCGGCCCGTTTCGAGCGCACCGATCAGCTCGCGCGCCTGCTGCGCACGCTGCAGCGCGAACGACAGCTGCACGGGCAGCGCGTAGCGCGCGGTGTCGCGATAGAAGCGTTCGAGGAATGGGTTGTCCTGCGGGCGTTCGAGCAGCGTCTGCATCGACCAGCGTTCTGCGAGCAGGCGCGCGAGCGTCGTCTTGCCAACGCCGATCGGGCCTTCGATCACGAGATAGCGGTGCGGGGCGCGCAGGTCGGGCGCGGTGACGGTGAGGGGAGTCGGGGTCATCGGCAGCGGTTCTTGTCGGCGTCTTCGCTGGCAGCGAGCGCCTTCTGCATCAGGCACTGGCAGGTCTGCACCTTCTCGACGCGCTGATCCGCGACGGCGGCGAGGAAGGCATCGGCACGGCCGCGCGCGGGGATGTCGAGTGCCGGCTCGATCTCGACGAGCGGCACGAGCGCGAACGCACGGTCGGTGAGGCGCGGGTGCGGGACGATCAGGTCGGGCTCGTCGATCGAATCGTCGCCGAACAGCAGGATGTCGAGATCGAGCGTGCGTGGCGCGTTGCGATACGGACGCTCACGGCCGAAGTGATGTTCGATCTTCTGGCAAAGCGCGAGCAGCTCGCGGGCCGACAGCGTCGTGTCGAGCTTGACGACGCAGTTGTAGTAGTCGTCGCCGCCCGCTTCGAAGGGCGCCGTGCGATACAGGCTCGATTTGCCGAGGATCGAGATGGTGCGCTGCTGCGCGAGGCACACCACCGCGTCCTTCAGGGTCTGGCGCGCATCGCCGAGATTCGCCCCCAGTCCGATATATGCAACCGTCATGGCATCACTTCCTACGTCGTTCGCCGGCGAGCGCGTCAGTCGTCGGAACCGCCCGAGGCGTCCGGTGCCTGCTCGGCAGCACCTTCACCCGGCTTGCGGTTTCGCACGCCGCCGCGGCGGCGCCGCTTGCGGGGCGATTTTTCCTTCGTGCCGCCCTGCGTGAGCAATGTCTCGCGAGCAGCCGCGTCGCCTTCGATGAAATCCGTCCACCACTGTCCGACTTCCGTATCGAGCTCGCCGGATTCGCAGCGTAACAGGAGGAAATCATACCCCGCTCTAAACCTTTGGTGTTCCAGCAGCCGCATCGCGCTGCGGCCCGAGCGTTTCTCGAGGCGCAGCTGCAGGCCCCAGATCTCGCGCATGTCGGCCGAATAACGCTTGTGGATCGCGAGTTTCTCGGTCTGCATGTCGAGCACGTCGTCCATCGCGCGATGGAGCGCCGGCACCGGGATTTCGCCTTCGGCCGTGTATTGCTCGAAGCGCTGGCGCATGTCGTGCCACAGCAGCGTCGCGAACAGGAAGCCCGGCGAGACCGGCTTGCCGGCGCGCACGCGTGCATCGGTGTTGTTCAGCGCGAGCGTGATGAACTTCTCGCCCTGCGGCTGTTCGAGCACGACGTCGAGCAGCGGCAGCAGCCCGTGGTGCAGGCCTTCCTTGCGCAGCTGTTTCAGGCACGCGAGTGCGTGGCCCGACAGCAGCAACTTCAGCATTTCGTCGAACAGGCGCGCGGCCGGCACGTTGTTGATCAGGTCGGCGAGCGCGTTGATCGGCTCGCGCGTGTGCGGCTCGATCTCGAAATCGAGCTTCGCCGCGAAGCGCACGACGCGCAGCATCCGCACCGGATCCTCGCGGAAGCGCGTGGCCGGATCGCCAATCATCCGCAACAGGCGGGCGCGGATGTCGGCCATCCCGTCGTGGTAGTCGAGCACCGTCTGCGTCGACGGGTCGTAGTACATCGCATTGATCGTGAAGTCGCGGCGCGCGGCGTCTTCGTGCTGCTCGCCCCACACGTTGTCGCGCAGCACGCGGCCGCTCGCGTCGACCGCGTGCGTGCGGCGATCGAGTTCGTCGCGCTTCAGGCGCTTCGGCGGCTCGGCAGCGGCCGCCTCGGGCGGCGCATCGACCAGCGCGCGGAACGTCGACACCTCGATCAGCTCCTGGCCGAACTGCACGTGCACGATCTGGAAACGGCGGCCGATCAGGCGCGCGCGGCGGAACAGGCGCTGCACCTCGGTCGGCGTTGCGTCGGTCGCGACGTCGAAGTCCTTCGGCGCGATGCCGAGCAGCAGGTCGCGTACCGCGCCGCCGACGATGAACGCACGGAAGCCTGCCTGCTGCAGCGTGTCGGTCACGCGCACGGCATTCTTCGAGATCAGCGCCGGGTTGATGCCGTGCACGCTGACCGGCACGACGGTCGGTTCGTGGTTGCTGCGCGGTTTCTTCGCGCCGCCACTACGGGCGCCCTTCGGAGCGCGCGGGGTAGCCGGGGCCGCTTCGTCGGCCGGGGCCGTTGCGGGAGACGTTTGCTCGGTTTCGTCCTGGCCGAGCAGCTTGCGGATGAATTTTTTGATCACGACGTTCAGAAGAGATCGAGGATGCGCCAGCCGCGGTTGCTTGCATGCGCGCGCAGCGTGTCGTCAGGGTTGGTCGCGATCGGGTCGGTGACTTTCTCGAGCAACGGGATGTCGTTGTGCGAGTCGCTGTAGAAAAAGGTGTGCGTGAAGTCGCTCCATTGCTTGCCGAGCGACGCGAGCCACGCTTCGGTCCGCACAATCTTGCCTTCGCGATAGCTCGGCGTGCCGGTCGGCCGGCCCGTGTACGGTGAATCGGGATGCCCGTCGGTCGTTTCGACTTCGCAGGCGATCAGCGTGTCGACGCCGAACGCGGAGGCGATCGGGCGCGTGATGAATTCGTTGGTCGCCGTCACGACGCAGCACAGGTCGCCTGCATCGAGGTGCTTGCGCACGAGTTCGAGCGCGGCGGGCGTCATTGCGGGCCGGATCACCTCGTGCATGTACTGCGCGTGCCATTCGGCGAGTTGCGCGCGCGAATATTTTGCGAGCGGCGTGAGCATTGCCGTGAGGTACGCGTGGATGTCGAGCTTGCCGGCCTTGTAGTCGGCGAAGAACTGATCGTTCTGACGCGAGAAGCTTTCCGCGTCGACGATGCCGAGCTTTACCATGAAGCGGCCCCATTCGTGGTCGCTATCGGTCGTGATCAGCGTGTGATCGAGGTCAAAGAGTGCCAGATTAGTCATGGAAGCGCATTTTACTCGAAGCGGTTCGGGCCCGTGCCCGGTGGTGTGATGTCGTCGCCGGGACGCGCCAGCATGCGGCGCAGCAACGGCAGCGTGACGGCGCGTTTCTGCTCGAGCGAAAAGCGGTCGAGCGCGTCGAGCAGCGCCATCAGGCTCGGCATGTCGCGACGGAAATGGGTCAGCAGATAGGCGGCGATGTCGTCGGTGAGCGCGATCCCGCGCTCCTTCGCCGCGAGCTTGAGCACGGCGATCTTGCCGGCGTCGGACGGCGGCGACAGGTGGAACACGAGCCCCCAGCCGAGGCGCGTGCGGAGATCCTCGCGCACGTCGAGCGCGAGCGGCGCCGCGGGGCCTGCCGCGACGAACGCGCTCGACGGGTGCGCGCGTACTTCGTTGAACAGGTTGAACAGCGCGACCTGCTGCGTGTCGCTCATCCGGTCGCAGTCGTCGATCGCGTAGATGCCGATGCGCGGGTCGAACGTGAACGCGCCGAGCGGGCTTTGCGGCGTCAGGTAGCGCGCATAGCCGTACGACGCGTCGCTCACGAGCGCCTGCAGCAGATGGGTGCGGCCGCAGCCGGGCTCGCCCCAGATGTAGAACGACCGATCCGGCACGGGGCCCGCCGCGAGCGCGAGGTCGAGCTTCTGCAGGCGCGAGATGAGCTCGTCGTTCTCCTCGTTCATGATGAAGTTGTCGAACGTGGCGGGCGGCGGCGTGCCGAGATCGAGCGTCAGTTGACGGGACACAACAGTCACAATGCGGGTCGGTTGAAAATACGCGTGCCGTACGCCGGGCACGCGCCGGGAACTGCGCCTTCACGGGCTTCACGCGCGACCGTACGCACGGCGCCACGCCGGTTTCGGCGCGGTTCGCTCGGCGATGAAAACGGGGACGTGTTGACCAAGATGCAATCCCTGACGATTCGGTGCTGGGAATTCCGGCCAACGGGCCGGCTTCGGGTAAAATCGCATTTTACCGACCTTCTCGCATTCCCCCATGAATCCTCCGAAATCCGCTCCTGACGCTCAGGGTCTGTCCTATCGCGACGCAGGCGTCGACATCGACGCGGGCGACGCGCTCATCGACAAGATCAAGCCTTTTGCGAAGAAAACCCTGCGCGACGGCGTGCTCGGCGGCATCGGCGGGTTCGGCGCGCTGTTCGAAGTGCCGAAGAAGTACAAGGAACCCGTGCTCGTCTCGGGCACCGACGGCGTGGGCACCAAGCTCAAGCTGGCGTTTCATCTGAACAAACACGACACCGTCGGCCAGGATCTCGTCGCGATGAGCGTGAACGACATCCTCGTGCAGGGCGCCGAGCCGCTGTTCTTCCTCGACTACTTCGCGTGCGGCAAGCTTGACGTCGACACCGCGGCAACGGTCGTCAAGGGCATCGCGCAGGGTTGCGAACTGTCGGGCTGCGCGCTGATCGGTGGTGAAACGGCCGAAATGCCGGGCATGTACCCGGACGGCGAATACGACCTGGCCGGCTTCGCGGTCGGCGCGGTCGAGAAGAGCAAGATCATCGACGGCAGCACGATCGCCGAAGGCGACGTGGTGCTGGGCCTCGCATCGAGCGGCATCCACTCGAACGGCTTCTCGCTCGTGCGCAAGATCATCGAGCGCGCGAACCCCGACCTGTCGGCCGATTTCCACGGCCGCTCGCTGGCCGACGCGCTGATGGCGCCGACCCGCATCTACGTGAAGCCTCTGCTCGCGCTGATGCAGAAGCTGTCGGTGAAGGGCATGGCGCACATCACGGGCGGTGGTCTCGTCGAGAACATTCCGCGCGTGCTGCGCGAAGGCCTCACCGCCGAGCTTGACCAGAACGCGTGGCCGCTGCCGCCGCTGTTCAAGTGGCTGCAGGAGCACGGCGGTGTCGCCGATGCGGAAATGCACCGCGTGTTCAACTGCGGCATCGGCATGGCCGTGATCGTTTCGGCGGCCGATGCCGACGCAGCGATCGCCGACCTGACCGCCGCCGGCGAACAGGTGTGGAAGATCGGCACCGTGCGTGCGACCCGCGAAGGCGAGGCGCAGACGGTCGTGGTCTGACGCACCGCCAGCAGCAGATGCAGCAAGGAAAGCCGCCCGGAGTCGATCCGGGCGGCTTTTTTTTCGGGTATTGCGTGGCATACGGACGTGCGCCGATGAAGGAGGGAATCACGATGACCGAGGACGAACACGCGATCCGCGCGCTCGTGGACAACTGGTTCGTGTCGAGCCGGCGCGGCGATCTGGCAACCGTGCTCGACCTGATCGCCGACGACGCGATCTTCATGGTGGCCGGCAAGCCGCCGTTCGACAAGGCGGCGTTTGCAGCCGCGTCGCGTGGCGCGAACGCCGGAGGCGGCAACGCGCCGAAGATCGACGGCCGCTACCGGATCGACGAGCTGCGCGTGTTGGGCGACTGGGCGTACATGCGCAATTTCATCGAGATCGACGCGACCCCGCCGGACGGCGAGACGATCCGCCGGTCGGGCCATACGCTGACCATCTTCCGCAAGACCGACGGCCGCTGGCAGCTCGTGCGCGATGCGAATCTCGTGACGCTCGCGCATTGAACCCTGCGGTGGGCGGGACGATACCCGCTGGCGCTCATGCGGACGGCCGTGTCGCGCCCGCTGGCCGCGCACCGGCCAGCAACGGCGGGACGAGCAGATAAAGCAGCGCGGCTGCGGCCCAGACGAGCCCCGGCCACGTCGCGCGTGTCGCCGCATAGGTCGCGGTGACGACCAGCGGCCCCGCGACGCCGATCAGGCTCGCCACGCTCGCAAGTGCGCCTTGCAGTTCGCCCTGGCGCGCATCGTCGACCTGTCGCGCGAGCATCGCCTGCAGGGCCGGCAGCGTCATCCCGCCCGCGG
>NZ_JAAGPG010000202.1:0-238 GCF_017104665.1 Burkholderia sp. Se-20378
GAAAAAAAAAAAAAAAATAAAATCACGGACAACAGCAAAGTGAAACGCTAAGACGACGTACCGACGTACAGCACGGAGATGACAGCCCACCATGACACACATACACACGATCCACCCACGCACGCTAGTCACACACATGTATCGAGCAAGAAAGGCATAGCACGCACCGCAACTCGATCTACGACAACACGACAATCACAGGACAGTACACAAGAGCTAGATGCACTAATGTCAGACC
>NZ_JAAGPG010000203.1:0-14235 GCF_017104665.1 Burkholderia sp. Se-20378
TGCCCGCCAGCGAACGATCGAGCCCAACGAGCGTTTGATACAGCACACGTGTGCCGTCGAGCAGTTGCTGCGGCTCGCTCCATTCTTCCGGGCACTGGCTGCGGCCGCCCAGGCACGGCATGACGATCATCCCGATCGGCCCGGTCGGCGCGACGTACACGGCATCGTGCCCCGCGCCGCTCGGCAGCCGCATGCTCGGATAGCCGAGCTGGGTGGCCGCCTGTTCGACCGCGTCCATCACGAGCGGCTGGCAGTCGGTCGGCCGTGCGCGGCTCACGTGCTCCGCACGCGCGCTCAACCGCAACGCGTCGAGCCGCGCGGCCGCACCGGCCAGCAGCGCCTCGGGGAAAGCGTCGAGCACCGCGTCGCTGTCGCTGCGCACTTCGAGCATCAGCTCGACGTGCCCCGGCACGGCGTTCGGCACGTTCGGCGTCATCGCGATCCGCCCGATCGTCGCCACGACATAGTGCGGATTGCCCGACAGCGCCGACGCGCGCGCATGCGCGGCTTCGATCAGGTGGGCGGCGCCGACGAGCGCGTCGCGACGGATGTCCATCGGCGTCGTGCCCGCGTGGTCGGGCTGCCCGGTCACGGTGATCAGCACGCGCCGGATGCCGACGATGTTGGTCACGACACCGATCGGCAAGCCGCGCGTCTCGAGTACCGGCCCCTGTTCGATATGCAGTTCGACGAACGCGGCCGTGCTGCCCGGCGCACGCAGCGGTTCGCGCAGCGCGTCCGGATTGCCGCCGATGCGGCGCAGCGCTTGCGCGAGCGTTTCGCCTTCGGCGTTCGTCGCGCGCAGCATGCCGGCGTCGAGCACGCCCGACAGCGCACGGCTGCCGACGCACGAGATGCCGTAGTCGCTCGGTTCTTCGGACAGGAAGTCGATCACCTCGAACGGATGGTCGAGCACGATCCCCTGCTCGTTCAGCGTATGCGCGACCTCGATGCCCGCGAGCACGCCGATGATCCCGTCGAAGCGGCCGCCGCCGACCACCGTGTCGCAGTGCGACCCCGTGACGAGCGGCTTCGTACAGCGGCCGCTGCCTTCGCGGCGGCCGATCAGGTTGCCGCCCGCGTCCATCGACACCGTGAGGCCGGCTTCGGCGAACTGCGCGGCGAGCCATGCGCGCGCTTCGGTGAAGAGTGGCGAGAACGCGCGGCGCGTCCACGGGACGTCGGGCCGCGTGAAGCGCGCCAGTTGCTCGACACGCGCGTTCAGGCGTTCGGCGTTCAGCGGCGGGAAAGGGAAATCCGTCGGATTCATGCGTGCTCCTGCGTAGCGATCGACCGGCTGCCGTGCGGCTTCAGGAAGCGGCCCGAGCCTGCCGGGTTGACGATGCGCTCGCCGTCGTACACGAGCGCGCCGCGACAGTAGGTGGCGGCGATCCGCACCGTGAATTCCATCCCTTCGAACGCGCTCCACTGCACGGCCGACAGGCTGCGCGACGGATCGAACGCGTAACGTTCCGGCGTGAGGATCACGAAATCCGCATCGGCGCCGACGTCGAGCGATCCCTTGCGGTCATCGAGCAGGAAATGCCGCGCCGGGTTCGTCGCCAGCAGTTCGGCCACGCGCGTCGGCGCGACGCCATGCTGTTCGCAGCCGGTCCAGAACGCGGGCAGCAGCGTTTCGAGCCCCGGGCCGCCCGACGCGTTGCGGAACACGTTCGGGTCGCCCTTGCGTTCGAGCCCCCAGCTCACGTGGTCCGACGACACGAACGTGCATTCGCCGCGCGCGATGTGCGTCCACAGCAAATCCTGCTCGGCGCGCGGCCGGATCGGCGGGTAGTGCTTGGTTTTCGCGCCGAAGCGCTTCGTGTGCGTCTCGTGGTCGAGCATCAGGTACTGCACGCAGGTCTCGATGCTCGCGCGATGCCCGGCCTGCCGGAACAGGTTGCACAGCTCGAAGCCGCGCGACGTCGACACGTGCACCGCGTGCGCGCGGGCGCCCGTCTCCGCGCCGATCTCGTAGATCAGCGCGGTCGCGAGGTTCTCGATCAGCGGCGGATGCGCGCGCAGGAACGCGTCCCAGCCCGTGTCGCCGGCTTCGATCATCCGCGCGATGTTCTTGCGCGTCATGTCCTGCATCTGGTTGTGCACGCCGCATGCGAGGCCCGACGGCGCGATCAGCCGGAACGCGTCGTACAGCACGTCCTCCTCGACGCGCGGGAACCGGCCGGGCGTCGCCTCGAACGTCGAGAACTTGAACGCGCACACGCCGCCGTCGATCAGCCCGGCCGCCGCATCGAGGCCGTGCTTCGCGTTGAGCGTGCCGTACAGCGCGACGTCGACGTGGCAATCGCGCTCGGCTTCCGCGATCTTGCGGTCGAGCTGCGCGCGCGACGCGACCGGCTCCGGATCGTCATACGGCATGTCGACCATCACCGTCACGCCCCCGGCGGCGGCCGCACGCGACGCGTGACCGAGCCCCTCCTGGTTCGCCTGGCTGGCCGCATGCACCTGCCCGTCGACGACGCCCGGCAGCACCCACTGCCCGCGCGCATCGATCGTGTCGCGCGCCGCCGGCGGCACCCCCGTACCACGTGCGGCGATCCGCCCGTGCCTGATCGCGAGCCAGCCGTCGTCGACCACCTCGCGCGCATCGACCAACCGGCCGCGCACCACCTGTTCGAATTCGCTCATCTGCGCCTCCTGCTTTTTTGATCACGAGCAGTTTAGGCAGCGCTCTGCCAGAATGTCTCATGCCGATTTATCGCCCCCACATAACATGGAGTTAAGGCTGTGCGTCTGAACCTGCGCCAGATCGAGGTGTTTCGCGCCATCATGCTGACCGGCTCGATCAGCGGCGCCGCGAAGCTGCTGCACGTATCGCAGCCGGCCGTCTCGCGGCTCATTTCGTATGCCGAGCAGCGGCTCGGCCTCGCGCTGTTCGAGCGCATCAAGGGGCGGCTCTACCCGACGCCGGAAGCGCAGCGGCTGTTCGTCGAAGTGAATGCGGTGTACCAGGGCGTGCAGCGCGTCAACGAAATCGCGGAAGACCTGATCGAGAACCGGATGGGCCACCTGCGCATCGCGTGCAGCCCCAATCTCGGGCAATCGCTGCTGCCGCGCGCGATTGCCGCGTTCTACGAACGTTTTCCCGACGTGCGCATCATCCTGCACACGATGATCCCGAGCGTGCTGCTGCAGGCGGTGCTCACGCAGCAGGTCGAGCTCGGCATCGCGTTCCTGCAGGACACGCACCCGAACGTCGAAAGCCAGCGTCTCTATGAAAACCGGATGGTCGCGGCCGTGCCCGCGTCGCACCCGTTCGCGCGCCGCAAGACGCTCGCCGTGCGCGATCTCGCGGACCAGCCGCTGATCGGCTATGGCAGCGACATCCCGCTCGGGCAACTGGTGCGGCGGCTGTTCAGCGACGAAGGGCTCGTGCCGCAGGTGAAGATCGAAGTGCAGCAGGCGCACGTCGCGTGCGCGCTCGCGCAGGCCGGCACCGGCATCGCGCTGATCGACGAACTGACGGTCGCAGGCCCCGTGTGGCCGCAGATCGTCGTGAAGCCGATCGTGCCGACCATTTCCGCGCCGGTCAGCGTGCTGCACCCGGTGCTCGCACCGCTGTCGCGCCTCGCGCACGAGTTCATCGACACGCTGCACGCACTCTCCGCCCCCGCGTGAATTGCGTTGCCCGAACAGGCTGAAACCGTTGTCCGGCCTGCGTTTCGGCGCAGTACCGACGGTGGCGGATTGCGCCGTTCGCCATCCGTCGCTCGAGCGTCACCGGGATTACCCTACGCTTAACATGGCGTTATGAAGTCTCCATAAAATAGCAATAACGCTCAATATTCGGCGTCCCTAGAATCGTTTGGACAGTACCGCCACACAAGGCTTTCCGGCCGGCGCGTACGGGCCTTTTTCCCCTCTCAGGACAAACGACACATGGGACGCATTCTGTCTTCGAAGGACGTCGAAGCCGCCGTCAAGGGCGGTTCGGTTTTCGCATGCGGCGGCGGCGGCTGGGCCGACCACGGCCGTGAACTCGGCACGCTCGCGGTCACGATCGGCCGCCCGGAACTGGTGAGCATCGACGAGTTGCCGGACGACGCGTGGATCGCCACGGCCGCCGCGATCGGCGCGCCGGGCGGTCTCACCGACTGGCAGATGCTCGGCGCCGACTACGTGAAGGCCGCGCAGCTCGTGCAGGACGCGCTCGGCGCGCCGCTCGCGGGGCTCATCATCGGGCAGAACGGGATGTCGAGCACGCTGAACGCGTGGCTGCCGTCCGCGCTGCTCGGCACCAAGGTGGTCGACGCGGTGGGCGACATCCGCGCGCATCCGACCGGCGACATGGGCTCGCTCGGCCTCGCGTCGAGCACGGCGCCGATGATCCAGGCGGCGGCCGGCGGCAACCGCGAACACCATGCGTACATGGAAGTGGTCGTGCGCGGCGCGACCGCGAAAGTGTCGCCGGTGCTGCGCAAGGCGGCCGACATGGCCGGCGGTTTCATCGCGAGCTGCCGCAACCCGATTCGCGCATCGTACGTGCGCCAGCATGCGGCGCTCGGCGGCATCAGCCGCGCGCTCGCGCTCGGCGAAGCGATCATCGACGCCGAGCGGCGCGGCGGCAGCGCGGTGATCGACGCGATCTGCGCGGCCACGCACGGCGAGATCATCGCGAGCGGCAAGGTCGAGCGCAATACGCTCGAATACACGCGCGAAGCATTCGACGTGGGTCTCGTCTACCTCGGCAGCGGCACGCAGCGCGCGGTCATTCATGTGATGAACGAACACATGGCGGTGGACGATGCGCACGGCGAACGGATCGCGACCTACCCGGACGTGATCACGACGCTCGATGCCGAAGGCCGCCCCGTCAGCGCGGGCCAGCTGAAGGAAGGGATGGAGATCCACGTGCTGCGGGTGGCGAAGGCGCACATTCCGCTGTCGTCGTCGGTGTTCGATCCCGCCGTGTATCCGCCGGTCGAAGCCGCGCTCGGCATCTCGATCGCCGACTATGCGCTCGCACGCTGAACGGGGGGCACGATGACGAACCAGACGAACCGCACCTTCGAAGTGACCTCGGGCACCACGCTGCGCTGCAAGGGCTGGCGCCAGGAAGCGTTGCTGCGCCTGCTCGAGAACGTACTCGCCGTCGGCGAGGATCCCGAACAGTTGATCGTCTACGCGGCGCTCGGCCGCGCGGCACGCGACTGGCCATCGCACGACGCGATCGTGCGCACGCTGAAGACGATGGACGAGAACGAGACGCTCGTCGTGCAGTCCGGCAAGCCCGTCGCGCTGCTGCGCACGCATGCGAGCGCACCGCTCGTCGTGATGGCGAACTGCAACCTGATCGGCCAGTGGGCGAAAGCCGAGCACTTCTACGAACTGGAGCGACGCAACCTGATCTGCTGGGGCGGCCTCACGGCCGGCGACTGGCAGTACATCGGCTCGCAGGGCGTGATCCAGGGCACCTACGAAATCTTCTCGCGGATCGCCGAGCGCCATTTCGACAACGACCTGCGCGGGCGCTTCATCCTGACGGCCGGCCTCGGCGGCATGGGCGGCGCGCAGCCGCTCGCGGGCCGGATGGCGAACGCGGCGACGCTCGTCGTCGAGATCGACCAGACCCGCATCGACAAGCGGCTGCAGATCGGTTTCCTCGAACGGCAGGCGCGCGATCTCGACGAGGCGCTCGCGCTGATCCGCGATGCGCAGGCCCGGCGCGAACCGATCTCGGTCGGCCTGCTCGGCAACGCATCCGACGTGTTCCCGGCGATCCTCGCGCGCGGCGTCGTGCCCGACATCGTCACCGACCAGACGGCCGCGCACGATCTCGTGTACGGCTACGTGCCGTCGGGCTACACGCTCGACGAAGTGCGTGCGCTGCGCGACAGCGACCGCACGAAGCTGATGGACGCGAGCCGCGCGTCGATCGTGCGGCACGTCGAAGCAATGCTCGGCTTCAAGGATCGCGGCGCGATCGTGTTCGACAACGGCAACCTGATCCGCACGCATGCGAAAGACGGTGGCGTTGAACGCGCGTTCGAGATTCCGGTGTTCACCGAAGCGTTCCTGCGCCCGCTGTTCTGCCGCGCGATCGGCCCGTTCCGCTGGATCGCGCTGTCGAACGACCCGAACGACATCCGCGTCATCGACGACTACCTGCTCGAACACTTCCCGGACAACCGGATCGTCACGAACTGGATCCGCAAGGCGCGCGAATGCGTGCCGTTCGAAGGGCTGCCGGCACGCATCGCGTGGCTCGGCCACGGCGAACGCACGCGGCTCGCGCTGGCGGTCAACGCGATGGTGCGCGACGGCGTGCTGGCCGGGCCGGTCGCGTTCACGCGCGACCACCTCGACGCCGGCGCGATGGCGCACCCGAACATCATGACCGAGAACCTGCGCGACGGTTCCGACGCGGTGGCCGACTGGCCGCTGCTGAACGCGATGATGAGCTGCTCGTCAATGGCCGATCTCGTCGCGATCCATTCGGGCGGCGGCGGCTACAGCGGCTACATGACGAGCGCGGGCATCACCGTCGTCGCCGACGGCAGCGCGGCCGCGAACGAGCGGCTGACGCTGTCGATGACGAACGACACCGCGCTCGGCGTGATCCGCTATGCCGACGCCGGCTACGAAGAAGCGCTCGACGAAGCGCAACGCAAGCAGATTCCGCATATCCGGCTGTAACGGCCGGCTCGCACGACGACAGGACAGGAGATCGAAGTGAAGCAAACCGCGGTTCCCCTCGACACGGCCGACGCCGTGTCGCCCCCTACCTCGAGTGCCGGGCGCGCGATCGCCGCGGCGTCGATCGGCAACGCGTTGGAGTGGTACGACTTTTCCGTCTACGCATTCTTTGCCGTGTACATCGCGCAGAACTTCTTCCATCGCGGCGACACGGGCACCGAGCTGGTCGAGGCGTTCATGGCGTTCGGGATCGGCTTCATCGCGCGGCCGCTCGGCGCGCTCGCGATCGGCGTGTACGGCGATCGTGCGGGCCGCAAGGCCGCGCTGACGCTGACCATCCTCGTGATGGCGGCCGGCACCGGCATCATCGCGTTCGCGCCGCCGTACACGGCGATCGGCGTCGGTGCGCCGCTGCTGATCCTGTGCGGCCGCCTGCTGCAGGGCTTCTCGGCCGGCGGCGAAGTGGGCGGCGCGGCGGCGTTCCTGATCGAGCACGCGCCGGCGGACAAGAAGGGCCGCTATGCGTCATGGCTGCAGGCGAGCATGGCCGCGTCGAACATCCTCGGCGCGCTGGTCGCGACCGGCGTGACGCTCACGCTGTCGCGCGAACAGATCGGCGACTGGGGCTGGCGGATCCCGTTCATCCTCGGCCTCGCGATCGCGCCGGTCGGCCTGTGGCTGCGCAAGACGCTCGACGAAACGCCGCATTTCCGCGCGGAGATGGCACGCGCCGCGCATGCGCCGGCCGAACGCAAGGCGCCGCTGCTGCAGGTCGTGCGCGACTATCCGCGCGCGCTCGTGGTCGGCACCGGGTTCTCGGTGCTGTGGGCCGTGTGCGTGTATGCGCTGGTGATCTACATGCCGACGCACGTGCAGCGCGCGCTGCACTTCGACGGGCGTGACGCGTTCATCGCGTCGCTGGTCGGCAACTGCCTGATGGCCGTCACCTGCGTGTGCGCCGGGAGCTGGTCCGACCGTTTCGGCCGGCGCAAGGTGCTGACGGCCGGCGCCGTGCTGATGCTCGTGTCGGTGTATCCGCTGCTGCACTGGCTCGCCGACGTGCACACGCTCGCCGCGCTGATCGTCGTGCAGAGCGCGTTCTGCGTGATGGTCGCGATCTTCACGGGCGTCGCGCCCGCCGCGCTGTCGGAGCTGTTCCCGACCAAGGTACGCGCGACCGGCATGTCGCTGTCCTACAACATCGCCACGACGATCTTCGGCGGGTTCGCGCCCGCGATTCTCGCGTGGCTCACGCAACGGTCCGGCAACCCGTTCGCGCCCGCCTGGTATGTGATGGTCGCGAGCGTCATCGCGCTCGCGTCGATCGCCGCGCTGTCTTCCACGTCACGTCACGCCTGAATTCGGAGAACCGCTTCATGCAACGCTTCCTCATGCGGAGCGCGATCGCGCTCGCGCTTTTTGCCGCCGTCCCGGCCTTCGCGGACGTCACGCTCGACGGCAGGTCCGTCACGCCCGAATCGATCGCACGCATCGCCGACGGCGAAGCCGTGTCGATCGCGCCGGCCGCCCGCCAGCGGGTCGTCGCCGCGCACGACGTGCTGCTGAAGGCCGCCGCGGCCGGCCAGCAGATCTACGGTCTGACGGTCGGCGTCGGCCTCAACAAGGACCGCGAGATGGTCGATGCGCACGGCAAGCTGAGCCAGGAGGTCATCGACGCGTCGACGCGCTTCAACATCGGGCTGATCCACGCGCACTCGGGCAGCGTCGGCCCCGACATGAGCGTGCGCGTGGCCCGCGCCGCGATGGCCGCCCGCCTGAACGCGATGCTCGACGGCGGCGCCGGCGTGCAGCCCGCGATCGTCGATGCGTACGCGCAGTTCCTCAATCGCGGCGTCACGCCCGCGATGCCGGCGGACGGCTCGATCGGCGAAGCCGACATCACGATCCTCAGCCACGTCGGCCTCGCGATGCTCGGCGAAGGCGACGTGTACTACCAGGGCCGCAAGATCGCGGCTGCCGATGCGCTGAAGTCGGCCGGCATCGCGACGATTCGCCCGTACGGCAAGGACGCGCTCGCGATCCTCAGCTCCAACGCTTATTCGGCCGGCATGGGCGCGCTGGCGCTCACCGACATGGCGCGTCTGGCGCAGGTGTCGAAGCTCGTGTTCGCGCTGAGCCTGCAGGGGCTGAACGGCAACGTGTCGCCGTTCCGCGAGGACACGCTCGCGCTGCGGCCGTTCCCGGCCACGCTGCGCGCGGGCGCCGCCCTGCGCACGCTGCTCGCGGGCAGCAGCCTGTGGAACCGCGATCCGGACCGGCCGCTGCAGGATCCGCTCAGCTTCCGCTCCAGCGTCTACCTGCTCGGCGAAGAGGATCGCACCGCCGACGAAGCGCGTGCGCTGCTGCAGGTGCAGCTGAATTCGAGCGACGACAACCCGGGCGTCGCGGTGGGCGTCACGCCGAAGTCGAACCGCGCGCAGGATGGGGCCGGCTATGTCGACGGCGGCGGCGCGGTGCTGCCGAGCGCGAACTTCGAGCCGCTGCCGTGGGTGCTCGCGTTCGAACAGCTCGGGCTCGCGCTCGGCCACAACGCGCTCGCGTCCGCGCAGCGCATCGTCAAGCTGAACGACCCGCACCTCACCGGCCTCTCGCGCTTCCTCGGCACCGAGGACACCGTGCACGCGTTCGGCGCGATGGAGAAGCCGCCGACCGCGCTCGCGATGACGGTGAAATCGCTCGCGATGCCCGTGTCGCTCGACTACCTGCCGGTCGCCGGCGGCATCGAGGACGTCGCGACGAACGCGCCCGACGTCGTGCAGCGCGTGCAGAAGCAGATCGACGCGAGCTACACGCTGCTCGGTCTCGAACTGATCGAGGCGGCGCAGGCGATCGACCTGCGCCAGCGCAAGCAGCCGTCGTTCACGCTCGCGCCGGCCACGCAGCCGCTGTACCGCGCACTGCGCGCGAAGGTCGCGTTCCTCCAGCGCGACCGCCCGCTCACGCCCGACTTCCGCGCCGCCGATGCGCTGCTGCGCGCGTATCGCGACTGAGCGGCGCACCGCCCTTCCTTCGTTACACCCGTTAGCTGCCGCACCCGCCGCCGCGATCGTCGTTCGATCGCGGTGCGCGGCACGTCCGTCATCTCGCCCGTTCGCACGCAACCGAATCCAGCCACCGCTCGCCGCCTTTCAACCACCCCGCACCGGAACACCATCATGAAAAAAATCCTGTTCGCGCTGCCGCTCGCCGCGGCCGCCACCGCCCACGCGCAAAGCAGCGTCACGCTGTACGGCATCGTCGAAGACGGCGTCGACTACGTATCGAACGTGCAGGGCAAGCACCTCGTGCAGCTCGCGTCGGGCGTGACGGCCGGCAGCCGCTGGGGCGTGCGCGGCACCGAGGATCTCGGCGGCGGCCTGAGCGCGATCTTCCGGCTCGAAAGCGGCTTCGACATCAACTCCGGCCGCCTCGGCAGCGGCCTCGCGTTTTCGCGCAACGCGTACGTCGGCCTGAACGACACGAAGCTCGGCACGCTCACGCTCGGCCGCCAGTGGGATTCGATCGTCGACTATGTCGAGCCGTTCACGCTGAACGGCAACATCGGCGGCTACTACTTCGCGCACCCGAACGACATGGACAACACCGACAACGGCTTCCCGATCTCGAACGCGGTGAAGTACCGCAGCCCGACGATCGCGGGCATCACGTTCGGCGGCCTCTATGCATTCGGCGGACAGCCCGGCCGCTTCTCGGACAACGCGACGTTCAGCGTCGGCGCGAGCTACGCGGCGGGCCCGGTCGGCTTCGGCATCGGCTATCTGCGGATCAACAACCCGGGCGTGTCGACGCAGGGCTACCAGAACTATCCGGGCTTCACGAACGCGATCTACGGCAACTACCTCGATGCGGCGCGTGCGCAGAAGGTGTTCGGTGTAGGCGCGTCGTACCAGGTCGTGCAATGGCTCAAGGTGCTGGCCGACTTCACGAACACGAACTTCCAGCAAGGCAGCGCGGGGCACGACGCGACGTTCCAGAACTACGAGCTGTCGACGCTGGTCACGCCGACGCCGGCCGTGACGATCGGCGCAGGCTATACGTATACGACGGGCCGCGACCACGCGACGAACGCGGAGCCGAAGTATCACCAGTTCAACCTGAGCGTCGAATACGCGCTGTCCAAGCGCACGAGCGTCTACGTGATGGGGGCATTCCAGAAAGCAGCCGGCGACGCGCCGGTCGCGCAGATCGCGGGCTTCAACCCGTCGGGCAACCAGAAACAGGCAGTGGGTCGCGCGGGCATCCGCCACGCGTTCTGACGTTCGTGACGGCTGACGGTCAGGCGTGATGCCTGCCGTCGGTCGGTCGGCAAACGAAACGCGGCGAAGCGTCGGCACGCAGCCGCTTCCTTCAGACCATTTGATCAGTATGCCTACTCATTCAAACCGGAACAAAAACGGGCGACGCCACCGGCTCGCACCGGCGGTCAACCGCCGGTTGCTGTCGGCCGTCGGCGCCTCGCTGATCGCCTGCACGATCGCCGACGAAGCCGCGGCCCAGTCGTCCGTGTCGCTGTACGGGCTGGCCGACGTCTACGTCGGCACGCAAAAGAGTCTCGGCAAGCCGCGCGCGTATGCGATGAATTCGGGCGGCTTCACGACGAGCTTCTGGGGGATCGCCGGCCGCGAGGACCTCGGCGGCGGTTACGCGCTGCAGTTCGCGCTGGAAGCATTCATGCGTCCGTCGAACGGCGGCGCCGGCCGCTTCAGCGGCGATACGTTCTTCGGGCGCAATGCGTATGTCGGCGTCGCGACGCCATACGGCGTGCTGCGCGCCGGACGCAACACGACGCCGTATTACATTTCCGTCGTGCGCTTCAACCCGTTCTCGACGTCGTTCGGCTTTTCGCCGGCACTGAACCCGATGTACAAGGGCGTCGCAGGGCAAGGCCTCGTCGGCGACAACGGCTGGAGCAATTCGGTGCTGGTTTCGACACCCGGCGAGCACGCGCTGCAGGCGAGCCTGATCTACGCGACCGGCAACGAGCCTGGCCACGCGGGCGCGAACCAGTGGGGCGGCAGCGTCACCTATGACGGGCACCGCGCGTTCAGCGCGACGCTCGCGTTCCAGCAGGCGAAATTCGACCGGATGCCCGGCGACCTGAACACCTCCATCGCCGGCTTCACGCAGCAGGACGCCGTGCTGGCCGGCGTCGGCTACGACCTGAAATTCGTGAAGTTCACCGCGTTCTACCAGTACGCGCACGACGCGATCGACGGCGGCGGGCTCGGCACGCATAGCGGGCAGGTGGGTGCGGCGGTGCCGCTCGGCTTCGGCACGGTGCTCGCATCGGTGATGGCCGCGAAAAGCCACGGACGCGACCGCCCGTCGCGAACGACCTGGGCGCTCGGCTACGACTACCGGCTGTCGAAACGGACCGACGTCTACGTCGCTTACATGCGCGACCGCGCGAGCGGCTACGGGAACGGCGATTCGGCCGGGCTCGGCCTGCGCACGGCGTTCTGAGCACGCGCCGTCAAGACGCCATGACGGCGTGCGCGCGGCGTGCGACTACGCGTCCACTTCCGCGTGCAGCAGCAACACCGCGTCGCGCTTCTCCAGCAGATGCCGCCGCAGGATCGCCGCGAGCGCCTTGCCGTCGCGCGCCTCCAGCGCCTTGATCATCTCCTCGTGATCGTGCACCGCGCGATCCCACTTCTCGACGTGCTGGTTCGAGCGGAACCGCATCGACATGATCCGGCGGTTGATCGACTGGTACGTGGCGCGCAGCGCCGAGTTGCGCGCGGCCTCGTTGATGCGGTCGTGGATTTCCTGGTTGCGGCTGTAGTAGCCGGGCAGGTCGTTCTGCATCCGGCACGCGAGCATCGAGTAATGCAGCGCCTTGATCTCCGCGAGCTCCGCGGGCGTGATGCGCTCGCACGCCAGCTCGCCTGAAAACGCCTCCAGCCCCGACATCAGCTCGAAGGTTTCGCGGATCTCCGATTCGCTCATCCGGTACACGCTCGCGCCGCGATTCGGCGACAGCACCAGCAGCCCCTCGGCCGCCAGCACCTTGAACGCCTCGCGCAGCGGCGTGCGCGAGATGCCGAGCGTCTCGCACAGCTCGCGCTCGTTCAGCCGCATGCCCGGCGTGAGCACGCCCTCGACGATGAATTTGCGCAGGTGCTCCACGACGGTGTCGTGCAGCCGCTGCCGCTCCAGTTTCGGCAGTGCCGGCGCGGTGCCGACAGGCTCCAGATCATTCAAATCTTGCATGCAAAGTCCTTCCTTCTTGCTTCCCGCGATTCTACTGCAACTCGCCCGACCCGAATATCTCCCTGCCAATGTCGGGTAAACACCGGCATTTTCGGTGAAATCAGCGCTTGGTTTTGCCGGGATCGCTCTGCTAAAGTATTTTGCATGCAAAATTCAAAATGCAACCAAGGAGACAGAACGACCATGCTGCAACTCGACTTCCATCCGTCCGGCCGCCATTTCCTGCAGATTCCGGGGCCGAGCCCGGTGCCCGACCGCATCCTGCGGGCGATGAGCTATCCGACCATCGACCACCGTGGCCCCGAATTCGGCGCGCTCGGCCTCAAGGTGCTGGCCGGCATCAAGAAGATCTTCAAGACCACGCAGCCGGTGATCATCTATCCGGCGTCGGGTACCGGCGCCTGGGAGGCGGCGCTGACCAACACGCTGAGCGCCGGCGACACCGTGCTGATGTTCGAGACGGGTCACTTCGCGACGCTGTGGAAAAAGATGGCCGAAGCGCTCGGCCTGAAGCCCGAATTCCTCGGCCTGCCGGGCATCGAAGGCTGGCGCCGCGGCGTGCAGCCCGACATGATCGAAGCGCGCCTGCGCGCCGACACCGCGCACGTGATCAAGGCCGTGTGCGTGGTGCACAACGAAACGTCCACCGGCGTCACCTCCGACATTGCGGCCGTGCGCCGCGCGATCGATGCGGCCGGCCACCCGGCGCTGCTGATGGTCGACACGATCTCGGGGCTCGCGTCCGCCGACTACCGCCATGACGAATGGGGCGTGGACGTGACGGTATCGGGTTCGCAGAAAGGGCTGATGCTGCCGCCGGGCATCAGCTTCAACGCGGTGTCGCCGAAGGCGCTCGCCGCGAGCGAGCACGCGACGCTGCCGCGCGCGTTCTGGGGCTGGCACGAGATCATCGAGGCGAACAAGAACGGCTACTGGCCGTACACGCCGAACACCAACCTGCTGTACGGCCTGGCCGAAGCGCTCGACATGATCCTCGGCGAAGGGCTCGACAACGTGTTCGCACGGCACCAGCGGCTCGCGGAAGCGACGCGCCGCGCGGTGCGCGCCTGGGGCCTCGAGATCCAGTGCGCGGACCCGGCCGTCTACAGCCCCGTGCTGACCGGCGTGATGATGCCCGACGGCGTCGACGCGGATGCCGTGCGCAAGCTGATCTACGAACGCTTCGACATGTCGCTCGGGCAGGCGCTCGGCAAGATGCGCATTTTTCTGCAGTGCGCCGAGGATCTTGCGGTCCTGACTGTCGAGCGTTTTCGGCGAGCGTTCACGTGTGGCCATGGCGGAAAGAATCTTCTTCTGAAAACCGGGATTCTATCTGAACGACAT
>NZ_JAAGPG010000204.1:0-14223 GCF_017104665.1 Burkholderia sp. Se-20378
CGCAGCCTGCCGTAGCCGCAGCGCCTGCCGACCTGCCGACCGCCGACGCGAAGGTGCCGGAAGAAGCCGCTGCGCAGCCCGCCGACATGCCGGCGTTGTCCGATCCGGCGCAAGGATTGCCGCCGGCTCCGGTCGACCAGCAGGCCGCCCCGGCTGCCCCGATCGTGCCGGCTCCGGCTGTGATCTCGACGAGCACGTCGTCGTAAGCACGCGGGTCGGACTCCCGTGCGACCGGAACGCGGGTCGTACGGGAGTCGATCGAACCCGATGCCCGACGGTCGTTTCCTGTTTGACGGGTGTTGATCCCATCCCCGAGGTCAACACCTCTTTTTGCCTGACGAGGATGCAAGGAGGCCTCAATCATGAGGATCTTTTTGGTCGCTCTGTTGTTGTACAGCGCGCAAGCCGCAGCGCAAGCGGTATTTCAGAACCCGGCGGTCTTCGTGATCCTGGGCGAGCAGACCGCTGCGAATGCCGTGAGCGTCGAGCAGGCGCTGACGACGCTCGGTCGCGCCGACAACACGGCGTGCGCGCCGATGATGATGATCGGCGATCCGCAGATGATCTACATGATGCCGGAGGAAGGTCACGCACCGTCGTGGCAATCGCCGGTGTACGGCCGTGGCGCGCCGTTCGAAGCGCAGAACGGGCCGACGCCGACCGGTAAGACGATCGGCGCGATGCAGCATGCCGAGGACATGCAGACGCAGCCATGGAGCGACGGCAGCGCGATCACGCAGAAGATCGCGGGCGAGTCGAGCGTGACGGCGGCGGACCGGGTGAGCGGGTGGCAGCGCAACGGGCTCAACTCGATCGAGACGGCCCCTGCGACGGAAGTCACGGTGAACGGCAAGACCTACCGCGCCTATCGTGACGACCTCAACCGTTCCACGAAGCCGGTCGTCGAGCCGCAGATCTACACGCAGCGCGTCGTTTTCTGCCGATAACGAAACGTCAATCCGAGGACGGCCCGGCGCTGCGCCGCGGGACCACGATGCCCCGCGCTGCGCGATCCGGCGACGGCCGTTTCGACCACCAAACCAAGCGACGAGGCCATCGTGAACTACTGCTGCCAGATCAGGGTGTCGGGCCCACAGGATCTCGAACGCGAGGCGGGTACGGCGCCGTTCCTTGCCGTCCGGCGCAACCATGTCGTACCGTCGCGGCCACTCGTCTACCTGTCGCAGCAGCACGATGCCGCGCTCGTCGACTGTCTCACGTCGCGCGGCTGGGACGTGTGGCGCGCGAAAACCGTTGCGGACGCACTGAATCTCGTCAGGGCGAACCGTCCGCATGCGGGCATCGTCGATTTCGGCAGCTTCGCATCGCCCGACGTCATGTCGTTCGAGACGCTGCTGCGCGATCCGCGCGTCGGCTGGGTCGCGCTCGCCGACAATGAGCGGCTGCGGGATCTCACCGTCGCGCGCCTGATTCGCCACTGCTGCTTCGACTACGTGCGCAACGCGACCGCCTATACGACGATCGGCTATCTGGTCGGCCACGCATATGGGATGCTGAAGCTCGCGGACGGCAGCCCGGACGCCGATGCGGCGTCCCCCGGCGGCACGATGATCGGCTCGTGCGACGCCATGCGCCGGTTGTTCGCGACGATTCGCAAGGTCGCGAACACCGACGCCACCGTATTCATCGCCGGCGAATCCGGCACCGGCAAGGAACTGACGGCGGCGGCGATCCACCAGGAGTCGTTGCGCGCCGACGCGCCATTCGTCGCCGTGAACTGCGCGGCCATTCCGTCGACGCTGCTGCAGGCCGAACTGTTCGGCCACGAGCGCGGCGCGTTCACGGGCGCGCACCAGCGCAAGATCGGCCGGATCGAGGCCGCGCACGGCGGCACGCTGTTTCTCGATGAAATCGGCGACATGCCGTTCGAGAGCCAGGCGAGCCTGCTGCGCTTCCTGCAGGAAGGCACGATCGAGCGGCTCGGCGGGCACGCGTCGATTCCGGTGGACGTGCGGATCGTGTCGGCGACCCACGTCGATCTCGAGGCCGCGATGCAGGCGGGGCGGTTCCGTGCCGACCTGTACTACCGCCTGTGCGTGCTGCGCATCGACGAGCCGCCGCTGCGCGTGCGCGGCCGCGACATCATGCTGCTCGCCGACTACGTGCTGCGGCGCTATCGCGGCGACAGTTCGCACCGGATTCGCGGCTTCATGCCGTGCGCGATCGAGGCGATCCACAACTATCCCTGGCCCGGCAACGTGCGCGAACTGATCAACCGGATCCGGTTCGCGGTCGTGATGACGAACGGCCCGATGATCTCGGCCGCCGATCTCGAACTGCACCCGTACACGTCGCGGCGGCCGCCGACGCTCGCGGAAGCGCGCCGGCAGGCCGAGCGGCACGCGATCGAGGAAACGTTGATGCGCCACCGCCACCAGCATGCGGACGTGGCGGCCGAACTGGGCATCTCGCGCGCGACGCTGTATCGGCTGATGACCGCGCACGGGCTGCACGGCTGACGCGCCGCGGCGCACCGCCGCTCAAGACCGCGCGACGTCGGCCGTTAAGACAGGAAACGGCCCGTCCGGACCGCCGGTGCAGCCATGCGCGCGCGGCCGGCACGCGGCGCATCACGCTTATCCGAGGTTACCGTGGCAGAGTGCAGTCACTGCGGCAGGACGTTCCTGGTCGGCGGGCAGTCGATCGACGGCCGCCGCTATTGTCGTGCGGCGTGCGCGCAAGCGCATCCGATCGTCGTCGAGGCAGAACGGGTGCCCGACGCGAAAGTCTGGGAGTACGTGCACGACTGGCGTTACGGGCCGTGCCCGATCTGCCGTCGCGACGACCAGCCGGTCGACGTCCATGCGTCGCATCGCGTCGTGTCGCTGCTGTTCGTCACGCGCTGGGCGACGCGGCGTCACGTGTGCTGCCGGCGTTGCGGCCGCAGGAAGCAGGCGGTCGCGCTGCTTGCGTCGGCAGCGTTCGGCTGGTGGGGGTTGCCGTGGGGCCTCGTGCTGACGCCGATCCAGCTCGTGCGCAACGCACTCGGGCTGGCCGCTCGTGATCCGGCGGTCGCGACGCAGCAGTTCGAGCAGCTCGTGCGGCGCAAGCTCGCGGCACGCCGGTTGCGGCGCGCACGGCAGGGCGCTGGCGCCTGAGCCTGAGCGTGCGGCCTGGCGCGCCGCGCGCGATCAGGAGGCCGGCCGCTCGAAGCCCGATGCGACCCAGCGCTCGGCGCTGGCCTTGTTGAGCTTGAACCCGGCCGACACCTTCGCTTCGGCCAGCAGCTCGCCATACGGATCGAATGCCTTGAGCTGCGCGTACGGCTCGAACTCGTCCGGCACGATGTCGAGCGTCACCGACACATCCTGGTCGTCCTCGCCCTGAACCGTCACTTCCTTGTGCAGCATCGCGCGCCGCTGCTGCTCGTGCCGCATCAGCACTTCGGTCGCGGTCTTCACGAGCGTGCGGAACGCGTTCGCGTCCATCGGCTTCGGGTTCTTCTTGTCGCGGCCCATGGTCCACGGCCCGACGAGCGCGGGCTCGGACTCGCCGTCCTTGATCATCTCGACGGCCCAGCCGTCGTCGTCTTCGTTCTTGATGATGCGGGCCGTCCAGCCGTTGTCGCGCCAGAGGCCGTCTTCGTGGATGGAGGTGTCGTCGGGTTGCAGGTCGGATTCGGTCATGAGGAAAGCGGGGGTACGGGCAGCCGGCAAACGGGCGGTGGCGCGCGGCCGGCATCGGCGCGTCGCTCGCCGCCGGTGGCCCGGCGCGGTATGCAAAGGCGTCGATTTTACCTGCTGGCCGGTCGCTTGGCCCGAATGGCCCGCCACGCTGGCCATCCGGCCGATATCCGCGGATACCGGCCGCCATGTGTCGGGCGCTCGAACCGGCGCAAATATCAAACTCGTATTACGTCCCCGGCGGCCGATCCCGATGCCGTCCGATATCCCGCTTGCGCGCGGCTTCATAGAATCGACGTTCAGGCTAAAAATAGCCTGAACGTCCTTTCAACGCCAAATCGGCCGTGCGCGTTCCGTGTCGCGCGGCCGATGAATCACCTGGAACTGCGCATGAGGAAATTCAATGTTCGCGTTGTTTTCGCGTACGACTGGCCGTTGACACTGGCCGGCATCGAGCAGGTCGCGGGCAGCGGCTGTGCGATCGAGATCGTCGCGGTCTACCGAAGCGTGGCCGAGCTGGTCGCGTCGCTTGGCGGTGTCGATTGCGATGTCGTGCTGGTCGACTATGCGATCCGCGGAGACGAGCAGATGGACGGCCTTGCGCTGTTCGACTGGCTGCGGCGCACGCGTCCGAACGTCGGGATCGTCGCGCTGGTCGCGAACGAGAACCCGCTGATTTTCGGGTCGATCCTCGCGATCGGCGGCGTGAGCATCGTCAGCAAGTTCGACGAGGTCGGCCATATCGTCACGGCCATTCATTCGAGCTACAGCGGCGGGCGCTACCTGTCGCCGCTCGTCAGGCGCGCGGTCGATGCTTTCGGCGAGCGCGGCGAGGCGCCCGTGAAGCTGTCGGCGCGCGAGATCGAGGTCATTCGCCTGTATCTGTCGGGGGTGCCGATCAAGACGATCGCGCAGCGTCTGAGCAAGGGCAAGCAGACGGTCAGCGCGCAGAAGATCAGTGCGATGAAGAAGCTCGGCGTGAGTAACGACGTCGAGCTGATCCAGCGGGCGGCGGGGTTGGGGCTCGGCACCGGCCTGGCTGAGTCACGGCCAGGCAGTGCCGTGTGAGCATGCGTGTGCCGGGCGGCAGCCGTCAAGCCGGCAACGCAAACCGCGTCACCGCATCCCGCAGCGCCTCGGCCTGATCGCGCAGCGAATGCGCGGCGGCCGCGGCTTCCTCGACGAGCGCCGCGTTCTGCTGCGTCACCTGGTCCATCTCGCCCACCGCGCGGTTGACCTGCTCGATCCCCGCACTCTGCTCGCGAGACGCATGACTGATCTCGTCGAGGATCTCGTTCACGCGCCGCACCGACTGTACGATCTCGGCCATCGTTTCACCCGCATGCGTGACGAGCGCCGCGCCTTGCTCGACGGTCTCGTTCGACGACACGATCAGCAACTTGATCTCCTTCGCGGCCGTCGCCGAGCGTTGCGCGAGCGAGCGCACCTCGGCCGCGACCACCGCGAAGCCGCGGCCCTGTTCGCCGGCACGCGCCGCTTCGACGGCCGCATTCAGCGCGAGGATGTTGGTCTGGAACGCGATTCCGTCGATTACGCCGATGATGTCGCCGATCTTGTGCGAGCGGTCGGTGATCTCGTTCATCGTGCGCACGACGTCGTCGACCACCGCGCTGCCGCGCGTCGCGACCTGCGCGGCCTGGTCGGCGAGCGATGCGGCCTGCGCGGCGCTGTCCGCGTTCTGCTTCACGTTCGCGGTCATCTGGTCCATGCTCGACGCGGTCTGCACGAGCGCGGCGGCCTGTTCCTCGGTGCGCTGCGACAGGTCCGTGTTGCCGGACGCGATCTCGCTCGCGCCGACGTTGATGTTCTCGGTGCCCATCCGCACGCGCGACACCATGTCGATCAGCCCGCCCTGCATGGTATGCAGCGCGTGCAGCAGGCTGCCGTGATCGTCGTGCTTCACGGTGACGCGCGCGGTCAGGTCGCCCTGTGCGATCCGCTGCGCGGCGTCGAGCGCCACTTCCAGTTCGCCGCCGAGATTCGCGCGCACGCTTTTCAGCACCAGCACCATCACGGCGGTCGCGATTCCGCCGAGCACGGTCGTCATCGCGAGCCAGCGGCCGACGCTTTCGAGCACGGCCGAGCGCACGTCGTTCATGTACATGCCGGTCACGAGATACCAGTCCCACGGCGCGAAGCGCTGCACCGCGCTGGTTTTCTCCTGCGGCTTGTCGGCGCCCGGCTTCGGCCACAGATACTCGACGAAGCCCTTGCCGCCCTCCAGGTTGCCGGCCTTCACGATCTCGACGAACAGGTGCTTGCCGTTCGGATCGGTGAAATTCGACACGTCCTTGCCGTTGAGATCGGACTTGATCGGATGCATCACGATCACCGGCTTCGAGTCGTTGACCGAGATGTAGCCGTCGGCGCCGTAGCGCATCGCGGCGATTGCCTCGAGCGCCTTCTGCTTCGCGTCGGCTTCCGGCAGCGCGTTCTGCTGCGACAGCTTGTAGAAATGGTCGGCCACGCTCGTGGCCTGCGCGACCAATGAAGCGAGCTGGTCGCGGCGGTCCGTGATCATCGATGCGCGGGTCTGCCATGCGCCGAGCCCGGCGATCACGAGCAAGCCGAGCCAGAGGATGACGATCATCGAGGCGAGTTTCTGATTCAGGGAAAGATTGCGCATGGTGTGTGGTCGGTCAGTCGTGGAAACTCGCCGGAACGGCGTGACGGGGTAAGTGTCTTGACGGCGTCCGGCGGGCGTCACCGTAGACGGGTTATCCCTAGGAACCGGTACCGTGGACGGATGCCTCTAATGACGACACGGGTATCTATGCATATGCATAACGGGTGTCGCTATACTCACGGGGCGATTGCGTGCGCGCCGCGGGCCCGGCTCGGCGGTACGGCGGCGAATGAAACCGAAAGGAGGCAACGATGCGAATTCTGGTGGTAGGGGCCGGCGCGGTCGGCGGATATTTCGGCGGCCGGCTGGCCGCGGCGGGACGCGACGTGACGTTCCTGGTGCGTGACGGCCGCGCGGCGACGCTGGCGCGCGACGGGTTGCTGATCCGCAGCCCGCATGGCGACCTGACGCTCGCGAACGTGCAGACCGTGCGTGCAGGCGATGCGGGTGCCGGCGTCGCGCCGTTCGACCTCGTGCTGCTGAGCTGCAAGGCGTACAGCCTCGACGATGCGATTCTTTCGTTCGCACCGTTCGTCGGTCCGCAGACGCTGATCCTGCCGATGCTCAACGGGATGCGTCATCTCGACGTGCTGCGCGACCGGTTCGGCGCCGCGCAGGTGCTCGGCGGGCTGTGCGTGATCGCGGCGACGCTCGATCGCGAGCAGCGCATCGTGCACCTCAACGACACGCACGGCGTCACCTTCGGCGAACTGGCTGGCGGCGAATCGCCGCGCGTGCGCGCGGTGGCCGAGGTGCTCGGCGGCGCGGGTTTCGATGCGACGCTCAGCGACAACGTGGCCGCGCGGATGTGGGAAAAGTGGGTGTTCCTCGCGACGCTCGCTGCAAGCACGTCGCTGTTCCGCGGCTCGGTGGGCGACATTCTCGCCGCGCCGGACGGCCGCCGCCTGCTCGAGACGATGCTCGCCGAATGCAGTGCGATCGCCGAGCACAACGGCCACCGGCCCGACCCGGCCGCCATCGAGCGGATGCAGCGGATGGTGCTGACGCCGTCGCCGCTGACCGCGTCGATGCTGCGCGACGTCGAGAACCATGCGCGCGTCGAAGCCGATCACGTGATCGGCGACCTGCTCGCGCGCCGCGACCCGCAAGCGGCCGAAGCACTGTCGCTGCTGCGGATCGCATACAACAACTTGAAGGCCTACGAAGTGCGGACGGCGCGCGAGCACGCGGCCGCGTAAGCACCGTAGCGGGCGGCCGCCCGGCCGTTCCGCGCTGCACAAATTTGCCGTCCGGCGCCGTTTGCGGCCGGAATGCGCAAAAAAGTATCGGAAATCAGGCGTAAAGTTGGTGGAGCCGCGCGCTCGATCGACCTACATTGCTTCCCATGCGACCGGTCGCGTCGCCGCGTGAAATACGCGGCGCACGCGCGCAACGAACCGGCCAGCGAGACATGGGAATGGAGACGCCAACAATGATGCACCCCGATCTGGAAGTGGTCGAAGTGCGACGCGACGAGTCGTTCAAGGTCTGGTCGCACGGCTATCCGTATCGCACGATCCGCTGGCACTTCCATCCCGAATTCGAACTGCACCTGATCGTCGCGACGCGCGGCAAGTATTTCGTCGGCGATCACATCGGCTCGTTCGGCCCCGGTCATCTCGTGCTGCTCGGCCCGAACCTGCCGCACAACTGGGTCAGCGACATGGCCGAAGGCGAAACCGTCGAGCGCCGCAATCTCGTGATCCAGTTCGACCCGGCGTTCGTGCGCCGTTGCATGGACGCGTTTCCCGAATGCCGCGACGCGCAGGCGCTGCTCGACGATGCACGGCGCGGGGTCGGCTTCGATGCGGCGACCAGCGCCGCGATCGCGCCGCTGTTCGACGAGCTGCTGGCCGCGCGCGGCATGCGCCGCATCGCGCTGTTCATGACGATCCTCGAGCGGCTGTGCGGGGCGGCCGAACGCACGCTGCTCGCGAGCCCCGCGTACGACCAGGCCGACGTCACGCCGACGCGGCTCAGCCATGCACTGTCGTACATCGGCAAGAACCTTGCGTCCGAATTGCGCGAATCCGATCTCGCGCAACTGACCGGGCAGAGCGTCAGTGCGTTCTCGCGAGCGTTCCACCGCCAGACGGGCATGCCGTTCGTGCAGTACGTGAATCGTCTGCGGATTGAGTCCGCATGCCAGATGCTGCTCGCCGACGACGCGAACATCACCGATATCTGCTTCCAGGCCGGCTTCAACAACGTGTCGAACTTCAACCGCCAGTTCCGTGCTGTGAAGGGGATGGCGCCGTCCGAATTCCGCGCGCTGCAGCGCCTGAATGCGCGTAGCCGCGAGCTTGCGCTGCACGCGGCGCCCACCGGCAATCCGCTGCCGCCGCGCGTCGTCACGCCCGGCGTCCCCGAACTCGCGCCGCAGGCCGGATGATCGCCGGGCCGTTGCCCGCCTGAGTTTCTCCCACCGTTTTACCCAGCCGATCGCGCCGCTCACGTCGCGAGGGGCTGACTCAACCACGAAAAAGCTGCACCTATAACCGGAGACACCGTCATGACGCATGCATCGCCCGCTTCATCCCCCCGCCGCGCCGCCCGCATGGCGGTGGTTGCCGCGCTTGCCGTCGCGGCCTGGCTGCCCGCCGCCGCCGTGCAGGCCGCACCGCTGCGCATCGGCATGACGTTCCAGGAGCTGAACAACCCGTATTTCGTGACGATGCAGAAAGCGTTGAACGACGCGGCCGCGTCGATCGGCGCGCAGGTCGTCGTCACCGACGCGCATCACGACGTCAGCAAGCAGGTGAGCGACGTCGAGGACATGCTGCAGAAGAAGATCGACATCCTGCTCGTGAACCCGACCGATTCGACCGGCATCCAGTCGGCAATCACGCAGGCGAAGAAGGCCGGCGCGGTGGTGGTGGCGGTCGATGCGAACGCGAACGGCCCGGTCGATTCGTTCGTCGGCTCGAAGAACTACGACGCGGGCGTGATGTCGTGCGACTACCTCGCGAAGGCGATCGGCGGCAGCGGCGAAGTCGCGATTCTCGACGGCATCCCGGTCGTGCCGATTCTCGAACGCGTGCGCGGCTGCAAGGCCGGGCTCGCGAAATACCCGAACGTGAAGCTGGTCGATACGCAGAACGGCAAGCAGGAGCGCGCCACAGCGCTGTCGGTGACCGAGAACATGATCTCCGCGCATCCGAACCTGAAGGGCATCTTCAGCGTGAACGACGGCGGCGCGATGGGCTCGCTCGCCGCGATCGAGAGCTCGGGCAAGGACATCAAGCTGACGAGCGTCGACGGCGCGCCCGAGGCGATCGCTGCGATCCAGAAGCCGAATTCGAAGTTCATCGAGACGACGGCGCAGTTCCCGGCCGACCAGGTGCGCATCGCGCTCGGCATCGCGATCGCGCGCAAGTGGGGTGCGACGGTGCCGAAGGCGATCCCGGTCGACGTGAAGGTGGTCGATCGCGGCAACGCGAAGGGCTTCAGCTGGTGAACGACGTGCGATGCGACGCGAAGGGCGGCGGCACGGCCGGCGCCCTTCGCACGGAGAAGCCGATGGACACGATACTCAGGCTCAGCCACATCACGAAAAGCTTTCCGGGCGTGAAGGCGCTGTCCGACATTGATCTGGAGATTGCGCGCGGCGAGATCCACGCGCTGCTCGGCGAGAACGGCGCGGGCAAGTCGACGCTGATGAAGATCCTGTGCGGCATTCATCAGCCGGATGCCGGCACGATCGAGATCGACGGCACCGCACGCCATTTTGCGGACTATCACGACGCGGTCGCGGCGGGCGTCGGCATCGTGTTCCAGGAATTCAGCCTGATCCCGCACCTCGACGCGGTCGACAACCTGTTCCTCGGCCGTGAGCTGCGCAACCGCTGGGGCGCGCGCGACCGCAAGCGGATGCGTCACGCGGCGGCCGCAATCTTCGCGCGGCTCGGCGTGGCGATCGATCTCGATGCGCCGATCCGCGCGCTGTCGGTCGCGCAGCAACAGTTCGTCGAGATCGGCAAGGCGCTGTCGCTCGACGCGCGCATCCTGATTCTCGACGAACCGACCGCCACGCTCACGCCGGCCGAGGCCGGGCACCTGTTCGCGATCATGCGCGAGCTGAAGCGGCAGGGCGTCGCGATGATCTTCATCTCGCATCACCTCGACGAGATTTTCGCGGTGTGCGACCGCATCACGGTGCTGCGCGACGGCCAGTACGTGGCGACGACCGACGTCGCGCGCACCGACGTCGAACAGCTCGTGCGGATGATGGTCGGCCGCCGGATCGAAAGCAGCTTTCCGCCGAAGCCGGCGCGCGCGGCCGATGCCCCGCGGGTGCTGGAGGTCAACGAGTTGCAGATCGAACGCGGCGGCCCGGTGAACCGCTTCACGCTGCATGCCGGCGAGATTCTCGGCTTTGCCGGGCTGGTCGGCTCGGGCCGCACGGAAACCGCGCTCGCGGTGATCGGCGCGACGCGTGCGCATCGCAAGGACGTGCGCGTGCGCGGCGCGGCGGCGAAGCTCGCCGATCCGGCCGACGCGCTGCGCGCGGGCATCGGCATCCTGCCGGAAAGCCGCAAGACGGAAGGGCTCGTCACGTCGTTCTCGATCCGCGACAACATCTCGCTGAACAACCTCGGCAAGTACCGGTCGATGCGCTGGCTGATCGACCGTCGCGGCGAGGCGCGTACCACGCATGACGTGATGCGGCGCGTCGGCGTGAAGGCGCCGTCGATCCACACCGAGGTCGCGACGCTGTCCGGCGGCAACCAGCAGAAGGTCGTGATCGCGCGCTGGCTCAACCATCACACGTCGGTGCTGATCTTCGACGAGCCGACCCGCGGCATCGACGTCGGCGCGAAAGCCGAAATCTACGGGCTGATGCGCGAACTCACCGCGCGCGGCTACGCCATCATCATGATCTCGTCCGAGCTGCCGGAAATCGTCGGCATGTGCGATCGCGTCGCCGTGTTCCGGCAGGGCCGCATCGAGGCGACGCTCGAAGGCGACGAGATCGATCCCGACACGGTCATGACCTATGCCACGGCCGGCACGCGAGGAGCGACCCATGAACCTGCCTGATTCTTCTTCCACGCCTTCCACGACGCTCGCGGCTACCGCCGGAAACGGCGATGCACCGCCGCCACGCGCGATGTGGGCGCAGCTGCGGCGCTCGACGCTGTTCTATCCGCTCGTCGGCCTGATCGTCGTGTGCATCGCGATGATGATCGCGAGCCCGAGCTTCCTGTCCGCCGCGAACCTCGAGAACGTGCTGCGCCAGGTGTCGATCAACGCGATCATCGCGGTCGGCATGACCTGCGTGATCCTGACCGGCGGGATCGACCTGTCGGTCGGCTCGGTGATGGCGCTGTCGGGCACGCTGGCGGCCGGGCTGATGGTCGCCGGCGTGAACGCCGTTGCCGCGCTCGCGATCGGCATCGCGGTCGGTCTCGGTTTCGGCTTCCTGAACGGCGTGTTCGTCGCGTTTGCCGGGATGCCGCCGATCATCGTCACGCTCGCGACGATGGGCATCGCGCGTGGCCTCGCACTGATCTACACGGGCGGCTATCCGATCGACGGCTTGCCCGACTGGGTCGCATTCTTCGGCAGCGGCAAGGTGTTCGGCATCCAGGCGCCGGTGCTGATCATGCTGGTGGTCTATGCCATCGCGTGGTTGTTGCTCGACCGGATGCCGTTCGGCCGCTACGTGTATGCGATCGGCGGCAACGAACAGGCGACGCGGCTCACCGGCGTGCGTGTCGCGCGCGTGAAACTGATCGTCTACACGCTGGCCGGGCTCACGTCGGCGCTCGCCGCGATCGTGCTGACCGGGCGGCTGATGAGCGGTCAGCCGAACGCGGGCGTGGGCTTCGAACTCGACGCGATCGCAGCCGTCGTGATGGGCGGCACGTCGATCTCCGGCGGGCGCGGCGCGATCCTCGGCACGCTGGTCGGCGCGCTGCTGCTCGGCGTGCTCAACAACGGGCTGAACATGATCGGCGTGAACCCGTATGTGCAGAACGTGATCAAGGGCGGAATCATCCTGCTCGCGATCTACATCAGCCGCGAACGGTCGCGGTAACGATTGATTCATCAGTCATCCAGATCATCAACGAAAGAGACAACCCATGACGACACCCGAAGCCCCGCCGCGGATGACCGCGGTCGTTTGCCACGGCCCCGAGGACTACCGCGTCGAACAGGTCGCGAAGCCGCGCCCCGGCGCGAACGAGCTCGTGATCCGCATCGCCGCATGCGGGATCTGCGCGAGCGACTGCAAGTGCTATACGGGCGCGAAGATGTTCTGGGGCGGCCCGAGCCCGTGGGTGAAGGCGCCCGTGATTCCCGGTCACGAATTTTTCGGCTACGTCGAAGCGCTCGGCGACGGCGCGGCCGAGCACTTCGGCGTGGCGGTGGGCGATCGCGTGATCGCCGAGCAGATCGTGCCGTGCGGCAAGTGCCGCTATTGCAAGTCGGGCCAGTACTGGATGTGCGAAGTGCACAACATCTTCGGCTTCCAGCGCGAGGTGGCCGACGGCGGGATGGCCGAGTACATGCGCATTCCGCCGACCGCGATCGTCCACAAGATCCCGCTCGGCGTGTCGCTGGAAGATGCGGCGATCATCGAGCCGCTGTCGTGTGCGATCCATACGGTGAACCGTGGCGATCTCCAGCTCGACGATGTGGTCGTGATCGCGGGTGCGGGCCCGCTCGGGCTGATGATGACGCAGGTCGCGCACCTGAAGACGCCGAAGAAGCTCGTCGTGATCGACCTGATCGACGAACGGCTCGAACTCGCGCGCGAGTACGGTGCGGACGTGACGATCAACCCGAAGCGCGACGACGCGCGCGAGATCGTCAGGTCGCTCACCGACGGCTACGGCTGCGACGTCTACATCGAGACGACCGGTGCGCCGGTCGGCGTGAGCCAGGGGCTCGACCTGATCCGCAAGCTCGGCCGCTTCGTCGAGTTCAGCGTGTTCGGCGAGGATGCAACGGTCGACTGGTCGATCATCGGCGATCGCAAGGAACTCGACGTGCGCGGCGCGCACCTGGGGCCATACTGCTATCCGATCGCGATCGACCTGCTCGCGCGCGGGCTCGTCACGTCGAAAGGCATCGTCACGCACGATTTCGCGCTCGAGGACTGGGACGACGCGATCCGCGTCGCGAAATCGCCCGAATCGATCAAGGTGCTGCTGAAGCCGGCCCGCTGACGGCCGGCGCGCGCCTCACCGGAGACATCATGGAATACGTCATAGGCGTCGATATCGGCACGCAGAGCACCAAGGCGCTGCTCGTCGACCGGCACGGCACGATCGTCGCGCGGCGCTCGGCCGGCTACCAGCCCGATACGCCGCGCCCGCTGTGGGCCGAGCAATGGCCGCAGGTGTGGTTCGATGCCGTGCTCGCCTGCATCGCGGGCTGCGTGAGCGATGCGCGCGCGCAGGGCGTGCCGGCCGATGCGATCCGCGCGGTGTGCGTAGGCAGCCTGTACGGCGGCTCGGGCATTCCGGTGGACATCGACATGCGGCCGCTCCATCCGTGCCTGATCTGGATGGACCGGCGCGCGACCGCGGAAGTCGACTGGGTCAACGCGAACGTGAACGTCGAGCGGTTGCGCGTGATCACGGGCAACGGCGTCGACAGCTATTACGGCTTCACGAAGATGCTGTGGCTGCGCGACCAGCGGCCGGACGTGTGGGCGAACGTGCGCTATTTCCTGCCGCCGAACGCGTACGTGATCTACCTGCTGACCGGCGAGGTTGCGGTCGATCACAGTTCGGCCGGCAATATCGGCGGCGTGTACGACGTCGCGCGCCGCGAGTGGTCCGACGATGCGCTCGACATGCTCGGCATTCCCGCGACGATGATGCCCGAGCGGCTCGTCGAATCGACGGACATCGTCGGCGGGCTGCTGTCGCAATGGACCGAGCAGCTCGGGCTGCCGGCGGGCACGCCCGTCGTCGCGGG
>NZ_JAAGPG010000018.1:0-45039 GCF_017104665.1 Burkholderia sp. Se-20378
CGTGCGGCAGCGCGTGCGCGTCGCCGCCGGCCAGGCCGGGATTAACGGTAGGTGTCGGGATAGTCATGGAACTTGGCGATTTCGACGTCATCGAGGACAGCCAGCGCATCCGGCGAATGGACCGCGAGCGAGCAATACAGCGAGATCAGGTACGACGCGATCGCCTGGTTGTTGATCCCCATGAAGCGCACCGACAGGCCCGGGCCCTGCTCGCCCGCGACGCCCGGCTGATAGAGGCCGACCACGCCCTGGCGCTTGTCGCCGACGCGCAGCAGCAGGATCTTGGTCTTGCCGTCCGCGACCGGCACCTTGTCCGACGGGATCAGCGGAATGCCGCGCCACGTGAGGAACTGCGAGCCGAACAGGCTGACCGTCGGCGGCGGCACGCCGCGCCGCGTGCATTCGCGGCCGAACGCGGCGATCGCGAGCGGGTGCGTGAGGAAGAACGCAGGCTCCTTCCACACCTTGGTCAGCAGCTCGTCGAGATCGTCCGGCGTCGGCGCGCCCGTCAGCGGGAAGATCCGCTGTTCGTCGGTCACATTGGCGAGCAGCCCGTAATCGGGGTTGTTGATCAGCTGGCTTTCCTGCAGCTCCTTGATCGTCTCGATCGTCAGGCGCAGCTGTTCCTTGATCTGGTCGTGAGGACTGCTGTAAAGATCGGAGATCCGCGTATGCACGTCGAGCACCGTGCTCACCGCGTTCAGGAAATACTCGCGCGGCTGTTCCTCGTACGGCACGAAGGTCTGCGGCAGCACGCTTTCGTCCTCGAGCTGCGTGCACGCGGCGCGCACGGCTTCCGGGTTCTTCACCTGGTTCAGGCGATAGATGCCCGCCTCGACCGGCACCCATTGCAGCAGGTGGGTCAGCCAGCGCGGCGTGATCGTGGAAAGCTGGGGGACGGTCTTGGTAGCGTTCGCTAGTTGGCGGGCGGCGTGATCGCTCAGCGCGGCCGTGCCGCTTGCAACGGTCGACATGTGTGGCTCCGGGTTCTTTAGATGAAAAACGGGATTGCTTATGACGCTCGGTGATTATCGGAAGCACGCACCTGCCGGCTCAACATGCTATAGCCGTCATGTCGCGTGCAACCGAAAGGGAAACGGAACGGGGCAGCCTCAGGTGACGTACGCGCCCGGCAGCAGCGTCGAGATCGACACGTCGAACGCACGCGCGATCTTGTCGGCCGTGACGATCGACGCGATCGCCTCGCCGCGCTCGATCTCGCCGACATACGAGCGGTTCAGCCCCGCATGCTCGGCCAGTTGCTCCTGCGACCACGTGCGCGCTTCGCGCAGCTTGCGCACGTTGGCGCCGAAGTGATGGATGAGGTCGCTCATCGCGCCTCCTAGGCGACACGCGCTGCCGCGCGCGGTGCGGTGTTCGCTTCGCTGCGCAGCACGGCCTGCGTGATGTTCGCGCCGGCCGGCACGTCCTGCGTGAGCCACACGTTGCCGCCGATCACCGCGCCGCGCCCGATCGTTACGCGGCCGAGGATCGTTGCGCCCGCATAGATCACGACGTCGTCCTCGACGATCGGATGGCGCGCCAACCCTTTCTCCAGGTGGCCGGCCGCGTCGCGCGGAAAGCGCTTCGCACCGAGCGTGACGGCCTGGTACACGCGCACGCGCTCGCCGATGATCGCCGTCTCGCCGATCACGACGCCGGTGCCGTGGTCGATGAAGAAGCCCGCGCCGATGCGCGCGCCCGGATGAATGTCGATGCCCGTTTCCGCATGCGCCTGCTCGGCGATGATCCGTGCGAGCAGCGGCAGGCCGAGCCCGTACAGCTCGTGCGCGAGCCGGTGGTGGATCATCGCGAGGATGCCCGGGTAGCACAGCAGCACCTCGTCGACGCTGCCGGCCGCCGGATCGCCGTGGAAGGCGGCCAGCACGTCGCTGTCGAGCAGCCGGCGAATCTCGGGCAGGCGCGCGGCGAATGCCTGCACGGCCGTCGACGCCACTTCGTCGACGTTATCGACCGACGCATCGGCATTGCGCTGTCGCGCCGCGTAGCGCAATTCCAGTTTCACCTGCGCGAGCAGCGCATTCAGCGCGGTGTCGAGCGCATGGGCCACGTGAAAGTTCTCGCTCTCCTGGCGCAGGTCGGGCGGCCCGAGCCGCATCGGGAACAGCACGCCTTTCAGCGCGCCGATGATCTGCGCGAGCGCCTCGCGCGCCGGCAGGTCGCGCCCGCCCGGTTCGAGCGAGCGCCGCTGCTTCTCGCGCCATGCGCGGCGCACGCTCTGCAGCGATTGAACGATGTCGTCGATGTCGAATGCGGCCATGCTGCTTTCTCCCTGTAACGGCCGTGAATCAGTCCTGCGCCCACGGCAGGCCGCGAAAACGCCAGCCATTGCTGCCGCCGCGATGCTGCCGCTCGTCGAGGTCGCCCTCGAACCCTTCGAGCACGTTGAATACCTGCGTCAAGCCCCCCTTCGTCGCGGCCTCGGCTGCCTGTGCCGAGCGGTTGCCGCTGCGGCACAACAGCAACACGACAGCCGTCTTGCCGGTCTTCGCTTCCAGTTCGCGCACGAAGCGCGGGTTGCGCGTCAGGCTCGTGCCCGTTGCCCACGGCACGTGCAGCGACGCCGGCACATGGCCGACGAATTTCCGTTCCTCGGCGGTGCGTACGTCCACCAGCAACGCGTCGCCGGACGAGAACAGCGCCCACGCCGCTTCCGGCGCGACACCGCCCGCATAGGGCGTGCCGGCCGCGGCCGCCGCTGCGCGCGCGTCTTCGAGCGCCTGCTGCGCAGCGGTTCGTTCTTCCAATGCAACCGTCATGACACTTCCTTGTTTTCGTTGATTCGTATGATCAAAAAACACCGGGAATGCGGCCGTTGCAGCTTGCATGCTGTCTATAGCCGTCAGCGCCACTATGCGAGTGCGGCCGGGCAAGCAGAACCAATAAAAATTCATTTCCTAATCAGCGGCGCGAAGAATGCAATAGCAGACGCGCGCTATCGGGGCGGGTTCGCGGGCGAGCAGGACGGGAAGACTGGCGACCGTTCGATGTCACGCATCGAAGGACTTTGAAAGGCATGGCGGGAGACGATCAACGCGGCGTATGGCGCGTTGCAACGGAATCCGAAACGGAGTGCCTGCACGGGCGCGCATGCAGGGACGACTGATGAAATCCGGCTGGCTGGCGGAACGCATCGGCACGATGCCGGACGGGCATCGCCGATGCATTCGCCTTCCGTCAACCGGTTACTGCACCGGGTCGACTGGTGCAACCGGCACGCCGCGCGCTTCGATATCGCGCCCGGCCAGCAGGCACAGATCCTCGCGGTGATGCGCGGCGACCACCTGCACACCGACCGGCACGCCGTTCACGAGCGCCGTCGTCACGGCCAACCCCGGCAGCCCCATCGCCGGCAGCGCGCGCAACGTGAGCTGCGCTTCCCACACGCGATCGAACCCGTCCTGCCCCTGCCGGTCGAGATCGTCCGGGAACGGCAGCTCCGACGACACCGGCAGCAGCACGACCGCATATTCGTCGAGGAACAGCCGCCACTGCCGCGTCAGCGTCGTGCGCTGGACGAGCGCGCGACTGATCACGTCGGCCGGCAAATCGCGCACCTTGCCGCGCACGGCCTCGACCACGGCAGCCGCACCCGGATCGCCGTCTTTCACGACCGCGCTCGTCAATGCGTCGAATCCGTCGCCGAGCCAGAGTTGCTCCTGCAACAGTGCCGCTTCGCGCATCGGCGGCGTGTCGTCGATTTCGTCGACGGTCCAACCCGCATCGACGAGCCGCCGTGCGGCATCGCGCAACGCGGCCTCCACTTCAGGTACGACCTGCAAGCCACCCGGCCGCACGCACAGCGCCGCGCGCTTCGGCACCTCGCGCCCGTCGAACGGCACCGCCACGTGCCACGGATCGCGCGGGTCCGGCGCGGCGAATGCACGCAGCGCGAGCGAGAGATCGTCGATCGTGCGAGCAATCGGCCCCGCCGTCGACATCAGTTGCGCGCCGATCGCACGCTCGGGCGATGACGCATTGAACGCCGGCACACGTCCGAGCGACGGCCGGATTCCGTGCACGCCGCACGCGTAGGCCGGATAACGCACCGAACCGCCGATGTCGGTCCCGACGGCAAGCGGCCCGATCCCGGCGGCCACGGCCGCCGCCGCGCCGCCGCTCGATCCACCCGGTGTCAGCGAAGGATTGCGCGGATTACGCGTGTGGCCATGCACGAGATTCGACGTGAACCAGCGCAACGCGAATGTAGGTGAATTGGTGCGGCCGAGCAGGATCGCACCGGCCTTTCTGATGTTGCTGACCACCGGACTGTCGGCTTGCGCGATCAGGTTCTCCTGCAAACGCGTGCCGTTGGTCGTCGCGAATCCCGCCTGGTCGACATTGATCTTCACCGTGACCGGCACGCCCGCGAGCGGCCCCGGATCGTCGCCGCGCGCGATCGCGCGATCGACTGCGTCGGCCTGCTGCCGTACCTCGTCGGGCCGGTGTTCGATCACCGCGTTGATCGCCGGATTCACAGCATCGAGACGATCGAGCACCGCGTCGGCCACTTCGCGCGCGGATACCTCACGATGCCGCACGCGTTTCGCGAGTTCGGTTGCCGGCAGTTGCCAGAGTTGCGTCATGACTTCTCCTTTTGGAAGGACATCACAATCACTCATGGCGTCGCGCTTCCCCACGAAAGCGCGGCGCCGCGTCACTCACTGCGTATCCTGCTTCGCGCGTTCGGCGGCCGCGATGATCGCGTCGGCCACGGCCTTCGGCTGGCTCAGCATCGACACATGGCTGCCGTTCACACGCGTGACCGTCGCGCCGATTCGCTTCGCCATCGCTTCCTGAAGCGTCGGGTCGATCATCTTGTCCTGCGTCGCGACGACGAACGTCGACGGCTTCGCATGCCAAGCGGCCTGCGTGACCTTCTCCGAGATGCAACCGCTATACCACGGCCCCTGGGTCGCCGCAACGATGCGCTGCTGCGCAGGCGGCAGGTCCGGCGCGAAGTCCTGCGCGATCGCCTTGTCCGACAGCGTCGCGAAACCGCCCGCGTCCTTGCGCAGCTCGCCGGCCCACGCGGGGGCCGGCAGCCCCTGCGTGACGTCGGCGATCGACTCGCCATTGTCGGGCGCAAACGCGGCGACGTACACGAGCGACTTCACCTTGTCGTCGTTGCCCGCGTCGCTGATCACGACGCCGGCCCACGAATGGCCGACCAGCACGACCGGCCCCTTCTGCGCGTCGATCGTGCGCTTCGTGGCGGCCGCATCGTCCGCGAGCGAGCTCAACGGATTCTGCACCGACACCACGTGCAGCCCGCGCGCCTCGAGCAGCGGAATCACGCGGTTCCAGCTCGACCCGTCGGCGAACGCGCCGTGCACGAGCACGACGTTCGTGCCCTTCAGGTCGTCCTTCGGCGCAGCCTGCGCCGCCACCGCACCGAACAGTCCGCCGATCACCGCGGCGGATACCAGAACGCGTTTCATCAAACCGGCCATCGTCATGCTCCTATTTGTGTCGTGTTATTCAAATGAAGTGCTGCACGGGCAACCGCGCCTCTCTGCTGCAGGCGCGGCACCGGATCACGAATGCGCGTACAGGTCGTCGGCTGCATTCCGTGCGGAACGCGATTGGGCGGCATCGCGATGGCCGGCAGGCGTCGACGCATCGGCGACGTTGTCGTCCTGCGACTTCGACGGGCCGTTCTGGTCGGAGCGTGCGACCTGCAGCGCGGCGGCGATGTCTTCCGGGTAGTGCGGTTCGCTGCGCGCCGGGTTGTAGCCGGCCTGTTCCAGGCGAACGAGTTCTGCGCGCACGTCGGCACGCGTGAGGCCGTGGCCGGAATCGGCAAACGACAAGGCGGGGATGGCAGCGAGGACGGCAACGGCGAGGAGTCGAGCGGCTTTCATGAAGGTTCTCCTTGAGAGAGGTAGGTCAGTCGATCATTCGGCATCCGATCCAGATCGTCTGGCATCGAACGTTTCCTGCATGTCGACAGTAGAACCCGCGCACGTATCTGCCATGTTTCCGAAACCGAGGCTTTCTGCATGCCAGTTTTTCAGGAGCGGCCGCAGATACAGTGCGATACAAACCGGGCTGCCGCATCGTTCGCGGCCCCATCTGCCGATGGGCGCCCCCAAAGCCCACCCACCATGAAAAAAGGCGTGCCACGCATGGCACGCCTTTCCGTCGAATACATCAAGACGTGCACGTCACGGCGCAAGCCGCGTGAACACGTAGTCGTGGTTCTTCACGCGCGCCTGGTGGCACGCAAAGCACGTCTGATGCTGGCCGATATCGGCCGGCACGCCGTTGATGAAGCGCCCGAAGCCCCAGCCGCCCGTCGATGCATAGCGGCGCGAGTCCTTCACCATCACCTGCACGGTCGTCGCCTGGCCCGGCACCGTCGCCGGCGCGAACTCGTCGGACTGCTTGCGCTTGTACGCGAGCTTCACGAGGATCGTGCCGTCCGGGAACGGCAACGTCGCCTGTTCGAGCGCACGGATCGCGACAGGATTGCCGAGCACCACCCGTAGTTCATCGAGCGGCGCGGCCTCTTCGGCCGGCGCGACCATTTCCCACTTCCGGTAGCCGGGCGGGATCGTCACGCCGTAGATCGGCGACGCGGCGGCAGCCGGCTTCGGCTGCTCCGCGAACGCGGCCGGGCCGCTCGCCGACCACGCGCCGGCCAACAGCACGCCCGCGACGACCGCGCGTCGCAGGCCGCGACGCGCCACACCCACGCAAGCCCGCATCACAGATGCTCCACTTGCAGGATCGCCTCCGCGAACGCCTGCGGCGCTTCCTGCGGCAGGTTGTGGCCGATGCCGCCGGTGATCGTCCGGTGCTGGTACTTTCCCGTGAACTTCTTCGCGTACGCGGCCGGCTCCGGATGCGGCGCGCCGTTCGCGTCGCCTTCCATCGTGATCGTCGGCACGGTGATCGCGGGCCCGGCGGCAAGACGCCGCTCGATGTCGACGTACTGCGCCTCGCCCTTCGCGAGTCCGAGGCGCCAGCGATAGTTGTGGATCACGACCGCCACGTGATCGGGGTTCTGGAACGACGCGGCCGAGCGGGCATAGGTTTCGTCGGAGAACTGCCACTTCGGCGATGCGAGTTGCCAGATCAGCTTGTTGAACGCGTCGCGGTTCGCCGCGTAGCCCAGCGCGCCGCGCTCGGTCGTGAAGTAGAACTGATACCACCACTGGAACTCGGCCTGCGGCGGCAGCGGCTTGCGGTTCGCCTCCTGGCTGCCGATCAGGTAGCCGCTCACCGATACCAGCGCCTTCACGCGCTGCGGCCACAGCGCCGCGATGATGTCGGCCGTGCGCGCGCCCCAGTCGTAACCGCCGAACACCGCGCGGTCGATCTTCAGCGCGTCCATCAGCGCGATGATGTCGACCGCCGTCACGGCCTGCTGGCCGTTGCGCACGGTGTCGGGCGAGCGGAACGTCGTCGACCCGTAGCCGCGCAGGTACGGCACGATCACGCGATAGCCGGCCGCGACGAGCAGCGGCGCGACTTCCGCATAGCTGTAGATGTCGTACGGCCAGCCATGCAGCAGGAACACGACGGGGCCGTTCTTCGGCCCGAGGTCCGCATACCCGACGTTGAGCACGCCCGCGTCGATCTGGTGAATCGTGCCCAGCGACGCGACGCCGGCCGAACGCTTCGCAGGCGGGGCATCGGGCGCCGACTGCGCATGCGCGAGGGCGCTGAAGCCGAGGTCGGCGAGGCTCAGGCTGGCCAGCGTCGTACCCAGGATCAGGCGGCGGCGGGTGTTCACGGTTTCAGGCATGACTCGTTCTCCATTGTCGATCGCTACGAAAGGGGCCCGCGGCACGGGCGGGCGCTCGGGAATCGGCGTTCTCAGCGGCGGCGCCGGCACTGCGCCGCCGTGTGAATCGCTTCACCGGATTTATATCCGATCCATCCCGAGGCTTTGTATCCCAACGTATCTGTGTGCGAACACGACACACGACGATTCAAAAATCGTGCTGGAGACGCCTGTTTGCGGGGGAGCCGGCCCGCATTCCCCCCTTCAACCACGCTGGCGCGAGAAGCCGCTCACACCTTCCGGTCCGGCAGGATATGCGCACGAATCGACCGCCCCCGCCACGACAGGTGATCGATCCGCGCACGCAGCGTGTAGAGCGCCACCGACGACAGCGTGCTGAACCGGAGCAGCGCGATCGGGTCGCCGATCCCGGCCGGCACGCGCTCGATCGAATCGAACAGCGGGAATCCATACCGTGTCAGGAACGCGCCGACCTCGTCGTCGCGTGCGTGTTCTTCGACATTGACCAGCAACAGTTCGGCCATGACGGCTCCTTTTCCTGTTCGCTCATCCGTCCGTCACCGGATCAACCGGCGCGTATGGTGCGCGATCATCAGTTCTTCGTTGGTCGGGATCACCCATGCCGGTACGCGACTCGACGCCGTCGTAACCAGTGGCCCGCCCGCGTTGTTCGCTTCGACGTCGATCTCGACGCCGAGCCACGCCGCCCGACGCATCACCCCTTCGCGAATCGGCGCCGCATGCTCGCCGATCCCGGCCGTGAAGACGATGGCGTCGATGCCCTCCATCGCGGCGGCAAGCGACCCGAGTTCACGCGCGATGCGGTAGACGTATAGCTCGATCGCGAACCGCGCGTGCGGATCGTCGCTCGCGAGCAGGGTCCGCATGTCGCTCGAGATGCCGGACACGCCGAGCAGCCCGGAACGCCGATAGATCAGATCCTCGACGGCGCGCACGTCCATCCCGAGTTCTTCCATCAGGAACAGCACGACGCCCGGGTCCAGGTTGCCGCAACGCGTGCCCATCGGCAGCCCGTCGACGGCCGTGAACCCCATCGTGCTCGCGACGCTCTTGCCCGCAACCAGCGCACACATGCTCGCGCCGTTGCCGAGGTGGGCGACGACCGTGCGCCCGCGCGCCGCCGGTGGCGCGACGTCGGGCAGCACGCTCGCGATGTACTCGTACGAGAGCCCGTGGAAGCCGTAGCGGCGCACGCCCCGGCTGGTGATCGACTCGGGCAGCGCGAACGCCTGGGTCACCGCGGGCTGCGTGCAGTGGAACGCCGTGTCGAAGCAGGCCACCTGCTCGATACCGGGCTGCACCGTTTCGAGGATGCGAATCGGCGTCAGGTTGTGCGGTTGATGCAACGGCGCGAGCGGCGTGAGTTTGTCCAGCTCGGCCACGATCTCGGGCGTGACGCGCACCGGGCCGCTGAAGCGCTGCCCGCCGTGCACGACGCGATGGCCCACCGCCGCGAGGCGATGCCCTTCCTGATGAGCCTCCAGGAACGCGGCGATCTGCTCGAGCCCTTCGTGATGGCCGAACGACTCGCCACCGGCCCATTGCTGCTCGTGACGTTCCGCGTGATGGTCGACGGCGCTGAAGTGCGCGGTGTCCGTGTACAGACCGTCGACCTGACCGTGCACGATCAGCCCGAGCGTGTCGCGCTGCACGTCGAATGCGGAGAACTTGATGCTCGACGAGCCCGCGTTCAATACCAGAATCACGTCTGCCATCGCGTCACCCCGCGCGCGTGGCCGCTTCGCGCTGCACGTTCGCGACGAGCATCGCGACCGCGCATGAAGCCAGCCGGGTAATCAACGAATCGGCGCGACTCGTCAGGATGATCGGCACGCGCGCGCCTAGCACGATCCCCGCCGCGTCCGCGCCGGCCAGGAACGACAGGCTCTTGGCGAGCATGTTGCCCGCTTCGAGGTTCGGCACCATCAGCACGTTCGCATGCCCGGCCACCGGCGAATCGATCTGCTTGATGCGCGCGGCCTCGGGATCGATCGCGTTGTCGAGCGCAAGCGGGCCGTCGACGAGCGCGCCGGTAATCTGCCGCCGATCCACCATCTTGCACAGCGCGGCGGCTTCGAGCGTCGACGGCACTTTCGGGTTGACCGTCTCCATCGCCGACAGGATCGCCACGTATACCTGCGGAAATCCCAGCGCATGGGCGAGATCGATCGCGTTCTGCAGGATGTCGACCTTTTCCTCGAGCGTCGGCGCGATATTGATCGCCGCGTCGGTCACGATCAGCGGATCGGCGTGCGCGGGCACGTCCATGACGAAGCAATGGCTGATGCGCCGGCCGGTGCGCAACCCGGCATCGTGACGCACCACTTCGGCCATGAGCTCGTCGGTGTGCAGGCTGCCCTTCATCAGTGCGGACGCCCGCCCGTCGCGCACGAGCCGCACCGCCGCGGCGGCCGACGCCTCGCTGTACGGTGCATCGACGATCTCGTGATCGCTGATCGACAGCCCGCACGCCGCGGCGGTCGCTTCGATCCTTGCACGCGGGCCGACCAGGATCGGTTCGATCAGCCGCTTGCGCGCCGCCTCCAGCGCGCCCTCGAGCGAGCTTCGATCGCACGGATGCACGACGGCCGTCGGCATCGGCGCCAGCGTCCCGCAGTGTTCGATGAGGCGGTGATATTTCTCGTGTCTGTTTTCCATCACGGTTCCTGGCTGTTGTCCGTCACTGCACACGATCGAGGGCCGCCACGGGCCCCTTGGCCGGCCGCTTCGCGGGCGCTGCGCCCAGCACCGCGCGGATGCGTTGCAGGGCCGCCCACTGTTGCTCGCTCACCGACGCGCTTTGCACGCGCGGATCGCCCAGCAGCTTGTCCAGCAACGTCAGCAACCGCTGGCGGTCCTCCGGCCGGGCAAGCAGCGCCGGCAGCGTGGCGACGGCCTGCTGCGGCGCGTACGTCGCGATGATTTCCTGCTCGCCATAGATGCGCCGCCACTGGTCGGGCGGCAGGTCCGGCAGATACTCGGCGTAGGTTTCGGCGAGTTCACGCTCGGTCGCAAGCTGCGCCAGCGGAAATGGCTCGCCGCTGCGTTCGAGCAGAAACGCTGCGCGCGCCACCGCTTCGGTGTAGCCACCCCGGTCGATCGATGCGAGCGCATCCTTCACGAACGGGAGGTCGCGAGGGTCCGTCGCTACCGGCGTAGCCGCGTGACGATCGCGATACTGCTCCGCGAAATGCAGCATGAAGGGTTGCGTGTACAGCGTGAAGAACAGCGACTCGGTGCTCGCATCGCGCATCGCACGGAAAAAATCGAGCGACGCGCTGACGACATCCGAGCCACGGCGTTCGAGCTTGCGCCACGGCTCGATATCGTCGGCCGGCTGACGGTTCGCCTTGACCGTGTCGGCGGCCGGCTTCAGCCAGCCAAGCCACGGGTTCAGGTCTGAAAACGCCCAGCGCTGAAAGCGCAGCGGATGAAAATCGCGCAGCAAACGTGCCGTGGTTTCGTTCGAGGCCTGCTGCACGAACGGCTGCATGAACAGTTCATAGGCGCGCTGCGTGAATTCGGACAGCTCGGCAACAGCCTCGAACGCATGTTCGTCCTTGCGCCCGAAACGGTTGAAGTGCTGCGCGATCTCTTCGAGACGGTGCTCGGCGAAGGTGACCTCGTAAGCGACCTTCCCGTCGGCGCCTTTCACCTCTTCGATCGACATCGCATAGAGGCCCGGCGGCAGTGTTTCGACGGCATCCAGCACGCTGACGATCTGGGCGTGCTCCTTCTTCGCGACCTTGCCCGACACGAAAATGCCGAGATGCCCCACGTCCTCTTCCATCAAGCCGATGATCACCTGCCCGCGCGACTTGATCTCCTCCGTGCTGCCGTAGATGTCCGCGACCCAGTTGAACGCCTGCTGCGGCGGCGTGATGTTGTCGCCCATCGATGCGAACAGGATGATCGGCGAGCGGATCTCGCGCAGGTCGAACGCCTTGCCCGCCCCGTCCCGCACCTCACCGGACCAGAGCTTGTTGCCGATGAACAGGTTGCGCGTGATCCATTCGATCTCTTCGCGGTTCATCAGGTAATAGCCGCCCCACCAGCGCTCGAACTCGAGGAAGCGCGGCGGCTCGGTGTCGATGTTGTCGTACACGTGGTAATACTTGTCCCACAACGTGTTCGCCGGGTTCAGGTTCTCGAAGTTCTGCACCAGGTATGCGCCGTCGAACTTGCCGTGGCCGAGGTCCGACGAGAACGACGCGAGCCAGGTGCCGCCGAGCAGGCCGCCGGCATAGCGCATCGGATTGTCGCCGGGCCCCTCGCTCCACGCGCCGCTCCAGTACGACATCGGGGCGCCGTTGATGACGATCGGGCCCGTATCGTCCGCCGACGAGCTCGCGAGCATCATCGCGGCCCAGCCGCCCTGGCAGTTGCCGACGATGGCCGGCTTGAGGCTGTCCGGATGCAGCTCCCGCACTTTCCGGACGAACGCCTGTTCCGCCGCGCACACGTCGAGCAGCGTCTGGCCGGGCTCGGGCTCCTGGAAGAACACGACGAAGTACACCGGATGCCCCGCGCGCAACGCCACGCCGACCTGCGAATCGTCCTTGAAGCCGCCGATCCCGGGGCCGTGCCCCGCGCGCGGATCGATGATCAGGTAAGGCCGCTTCGCGGCGTCGACGATCACGCCGTCCGGCGGCTGGATGTGAACGAGCGCGTAATTGACGGGCCGCTCGAACTGCCTGCCGTCGAGCACGACGTCGTAGTCGAAATGCAGCACCGGCTTGAGCCCCTGGGCCGTGCGCTCGACGAATTGCGAGCCGCGCTCGCGCAGCGTGTCCCAGAACAGCAGCGAGCGCTGCGCGGCGTCGACCGCGTAATGCCATGCGCCCAGCGGCGAAAACTGTGCGGCAAAAGGGGCGGCGCCCGGGTCGTGGCTGGGGCTGTCGCTGCCGTCGAATGCTTCTCTCAGCCGCTTCCCGTACTGTTCGAGCGCGTGCTGCGTGCGCTTTTGCAGGACGTGGACAATCTCCGCGGCGATCTCATGACTGCGCGCCAGTTGCGTGGCAGCATCCATAACACTGTTCTCCAGAGGGGCTAGGTGAATCTCGACGCATTCCGGGAGCGGCCGTCTCGCGTCAGCCGAGCACGTGCATCCCGGCGTCGATGTAGTGAACGCCGCCGGTCATCGCGCGTGCGGCATCGCTGGCGAGAAAGGTGCACAGCGCGCCGACGTCGTCGATGTCGAGCGGCCGGCGCAACGGCGCGCGCCGTGCGGTGTCGTCGAGCAGGTGATCGAAGTTCGGCAGCCCGGAGGCCGCTCGCGTGGACAATGCACCGGGCGACACCGCATGCACGCGAATGCCTGCCGGCCCCAGTTCGACGGCCAGGTAGCGAACGGTGGCCTCCAGCGCCGCCTTGACCGGCCCCATCACGCCGTACTCGGCGATGACCTGGTCGGCGCCGATATAGGTCATCGCCATCAGGCTGCCGCCGGAATTCATCAATGGCTCGGCAAGCTTCGCCATCCTGATGAACGAATGGCAGGAGGTGTCCATCGCGAGTGCGAACCCTTCCGGCGAACTGTCGACCACCCGCCCGTGCAGGTCGGCCCGGGGGGCATAGGCCACGGCATGCAGCAGAAAATCGAGGCCGCCCCACTGCTCGCCGATCGTGTCGAACACCGCGCGCATCTGGTCGGTGCGACTCACGTCGACGGGCATCGCAATGGCCGGCTTCAGTTGTTCCAGCAACGGTTCGACGTACGGCAACGCGCGGTCGGATTGCCAGGTCACGGCCAGCTCGGCACCGGCTGCGTGAAAGGCGCGTGCGCACCCCCACGCGATGCTCTGCTCGTTCGCCAGTCCGACGACGATGCCTCGTTTGCCTTCAAGCAGCCGCATGCCATTGCCGGACACGCGCGACTCGCGCACGTCGCTAATCGTCATCGCGAAACCTCAGGTCGTATTTTTTCGCAGGGCGAAACTGTGAAAGGGCCGATTTGCCTTTCTGTCGCGAATCATTGTATTGAGGGTTTCAAACACTCAGATCATTCGTGCGATATATTTTTGATTTTTATCAAAATCGCTTTGGAATCATATAATTACGATGGAATGTTTCGATCCGGAAGGACGGATTTCATCGATATGTCATTCAATCGTGTGTGGACATGACGTGCCGTTTTCGCAGAGAGAAATAAAGCCGCCGACGGTTTCGCTATAAAACAAAAGCGAACGCAGGCCGCATGACTGCCCTCGGCCCGCGTTCGCCACATTCCCTCGCTTACCCGCGCCGCAACGGCCGGAACCCGGCACGCACTTCACGGGCGAACAGTTCCGGCTCCTCCCATGCCGCGAAATGCCCGCCCTTGTCGACTTCGTTGAAGTAGATCAGGTTGTGATAACTGCGCTCGGCCCAACTGCGCGGCGCCTGGTAGATCTCGCCCGGAAACACCGTGATCGCGGCCGGCAGCGAGATATCCACCGCGTTGAAGTTGTTCGAGTGATCCTCCCAGTAGATCTGCGCGGCGGACGTCGCGGTGTTCGTCAGCCAGTACAGCGAGATGTCGTCGAGAATCTCGTCGCGCGGAATCGAGCGTTCGGGCACGCCGCCGCTGTATGTCCATTGCGAGATCTTGTCGTACATCCACGCAGCCTGCCCGGACGGCGAATCGGCCAGCGCATAACCGACCGTCTGCGGGCGCGTGACCATCATCGCCGAGTAGCCGCAGTTGTCGCGATAAAAGGTCGCGAGCTTCTCGTACGCGGCCTTCTCCTTCGGCGACAGCGAAGCCGGCGCGGGCGCATCGGTCGCGAGCAGCGTCGCGATATCCGGCGGCACCGTCGCCGGCATGTTCACGTGAATCCCGGCCAGGCCCTGCACGCGCTGCATCGCCATCCGGTGCGAGATCACCGAGCCGCAGTCGCCGCCCTGCGACACGAAGCGCGCATAGCCGAGCCGCGCCATCAGCTCGCCCCACGCACGCGCGATGTGGTCGGAACCCCAGCCGGTCTGCGTCGGCCGGCCCGAGAAGCCGAAGCCCGGCAACGACGGCACGACGACGTGAAACGCGTCGTCCGCGCTCGCGCCATGCGCGGTCGGATCGGTCAGCGGGCCGATCGCCTTCAGCAACTCGAAGATCGAGCCCGGCCAGCCGTGCGTCATGATCATCGGCATCGCGTTCTCGTGCCGCGAACGCACGTGGATGAAATGAATGTCGAGCCCGTCGATTTCCGTGATGAACATCGGGAAACCGTTCAGGCGCGCCTCGCCCTTGCGCCAGTCGTAGTCGGTGCCCCAGTAACGCAGCAGCGCCTGCATGCGCGCGAGCCGCACGCCTTGCGATTCGTCGGCGACGGTCTCGCGGCCCGGCCAGCGCGTCGCGGCAATGCGGCGGCGCAGGTCGGCCACGGCCTCATCGGGAATGTGCGCGGTGAACGGGCGTATGCCGCTGGCGCCGGTCGCCGCATGCAGCGCGGTGGGCAGCATCGCCGAGACCCCGGCGGCCACGGAGGTGGCCAGCAGGTGGCGACGCATCGGGGAAAACGGTGTGGAAGACATCGTTCGGCATCTCCTTTCGTGAAGTGGAAAGTGAACATGCCGCGCGCGGGAAACGCACCCAGGCTTTCAATCCGGCGCGCCCTCGTCACGCGGCGTCGCCCATTTGAAAGGTCTGATGTATCCCGGATTTGTCTGATTTGTACGCGTTTGTAGCTGCTGCGAGGCGAGCGGCCGGGCTTCTACGGCCGCTCGCCGGTGCGACGCTCAGAGCGCCTTGACGATCGCGCCGTCGACGCGAATGTTCTGCCCGGTGATGTAGCCCGCGCCGTCCGACAGCAGGAACGCGACCGTCTTCGCGATCTCGCCGGTCTTGCCGAAGCGGCCCGCCGGAATGCGGGCGACGATTTCCGGCGTTTCCGGCCAGCTGTCGATGAAGCCCGGCAGCACCGCGTTCATCCGGATGTTCTCGGCCGCATAGCGCTCCGCGTAAAGACGCGTCCACGCGCTCAGCGCCGCGCGCAGCGCCGACGAAACGGGCATCGGCTGCTCGGGCGCGTCCGCCGCGAAGCTCGAGATGTTGACCACCGCGCCGCCGCCCTGCTTCTGGAAGATCGGCGTCACGCGGCGCATCACGCGCACCACGTTCAGCAGGATCAGGTCGAGCCCTGCGTGCCAGTTGTCGTCGGTGATCGCCAGCAGCTCGCCCTTCGGCGGGTGCCCGGTGTTGTTCACGACCGCATCGATGCGACCGTAGCGCGCCACCGTTTCCTGCACGAGCCGGTCGATGTCGGCCTCTTCCGTCACCGAGCCCTGGATGCCGAACCCGCCCAGCTCCTCGCCGAGCGCCACCGCGCTGCCCGACGGCGACATCAGCGCGACGCGATAGCCCGTCGCCGCCAGTTCACGCGCGATCGCCGCGCCCATGCCCTTGCCTGCCGCCGTGATCAACGCTACTTTTTCTACAGTCACGATATGCTCCTCATTCGAATCCTGCCGCCGCGCAGCCGCCGTTCGGCGCGCCATGGTGGTAATGTAGGCGCATCAATCACGACTGTCGAACCAGTATTTCTGCCTCCAGCCGATAGTTTTTCTACAGCCTGACGATGCCGCCTCGCCCCTCCCGCCTGCCGCCGCTGAATGCGCTTCGCGCGTTCGAAGTGTCCGCACGGCACCTGAATTTCCGCGCCGCCGCCGACGAGATCGGCGTCACGCAGGGCGCGGTCGCGCAGCAGGTGCGCCATCTCGAGGACGTGCTCGGCCTGAAGCTGTTCGAACGCCTGCCGCGCGGCCTCGCGCTGACGCACGACGGCGCCGCCTACTTCTCCGACGTGCAGCGCGCGCTGCACGCGATCGCCGACGCGACCGACAAGCTCGTGAAGCGACGCGCCGCGCTGACGATCAGCACGACGCCGTCGTTCGCGTCGAAATGGCTGATCCCGCGGCTCGCGCAGTTCACCGATGCGCATCCCGACTACGACGTGCGCGTGATCGCCGACCCGCAGATCGCAACGTTCCGCCATGACGGCGTCGATCTCGCGATCCGCTACGGCAAGCCGCCGTTCGGCAAGCATCTCGCCACGCATGCGCTGTTCCCGCTCGACGTGTGTGCGGTGTGCAGCCCGGCGCTGCTGGCCGCGCCCGCCTCGCCGCGCGCGCTTGCGGGCCATGTGCTGCTGCACGACGCGCACGACCTGTGGCCCGAATTCCTCGCCGCGATGCCCGAGCCCGTCGACCTCGATCCGCACAAGGGCTTGCGCTTCAACCAGACGTCGCTCGCGATCGATGCGGCCGTCGCCGGCCAGGGCATCGCACTCGCCACCGATCCGCTGGTCGAGCGCGACATCGCCGCGGGCAGGCTGTGCAAGCCGTTCGATTTCGCGTTTCCGCTGTCGGTGGGGTTCTATCTCGTGTATCCGGCCGAGCGACGCGACGACGACGCGATCGTCGTGATGCGCGAGTGGATGGCCGCGCAGGTGGTGTCGGACGGGCGGCCGTCCAGTTCAACCGGCAGTCGCGGTGCGGGAAGCAACGCCTAGGCGCCGGGCGCCATGGCGTGAGGAGAGGATCCGATGGGATGGGAAGAAAAGTACGGCGGTATCTGGACTGGCGTGCTGATGCCCGGCGAGATGCCCGTTGCCGAAACGCATCTCGTCGATCGCCATCTGGTCGCGCTGATTGCCCGACGGCCTGATGGCCTTTATCGGGCCGTCGTCCTGGGGCATCGCCCTGATCCTCAGTGGCGCGTGCCGTTCTGGGGAGAAGTCACGGCGCCGGCGATGGCTTCGTCGATCGATGACGCCGAGCAGTACCTCGTCGCGGCGTTGGCCAATCTCGTCGAGCGCGGCTCGTGAAAGATGACGTCCCGACGGGCGGCCCCTGAGCGCACTCAGGGCGCGATCCAGCGGCCTTCGTAGCCGCCTTCATGCAAGTCGAACACCGCGCGGCGATGGCCGGCGCGCGCGAGTTCGAGCCAGTCGATGCGCGTCACGGTCACGTGAAGCAGGCAGAAGTTGTCGTAGCCGTCGTCGGTTGATGCGGTGCTGTCGACATGCGCGGCTTCCGGCGACTCGACCGGCGTGCCCGGCGGCAACGGTGCGCGATACAGCAGCAGCGTATGCGGACGGCTCGATTGCCAGATCGCGCGACGCTGCGCTTCGTCGTCGCAGATCGATGCGACGCCTTCCACGCGAATCTGCACGAGTGCATCGAGATCGTTGGCGACGAGCGCGATGCGCGGATCGCGACGCAGCTCGGCGACCTTCTCCGAACGCGCATCGGTATGAAACGACAGCACACGATCGGCGCGGCTCACCTGACGCAACACGACCGTACGCACCTTCGGCGCGCCGTCGACGCCGAGCGTCGCGGCCTGCAGCATCGTGAACGGCGAGCGCTGCACGCTCACGCCGGATTCGAGACAGGACCACAGGCGCTCGTACGTTTGCGCGAGCGATTCGGAAGTGGAGTCGGACATGACGGTGCGGCGATCGTACAGGTTGCGATCGCGCAAGCTTAACCGTTTGCAGCGGCGACGGCACGCGTGTGGCGCGCTCGCCGTCGCCGTGCGGCTCAGTTGTAGCCGAGCACGACCGGCGCCGCATCGCCGAGGTCGGCCGCCGGCTCCGCGCCGAAGCGGCCGAGCACGTCGGCCACATACTGCGGCCCCGCGCTGATCTGCGACGACCGGTGCGCAACCGGCCGGTTATCGCCCGCACCCGGCGCGACGCTCGTCGATACGGTGTCGTTGACGGTGATGTTCATATTGTTGTCTCCTCACGCGGCCAGCGCCGCACCATACGCGCGCACGAGGCGCGCCACGCCTTCCCGGATCGCGTCGACGTCCGGCGCGGCAAACGACAGGCGCAGCGACGCGGCGTCGACGTTGTCCGCGAAGAACGCCTTGCCCGGCACGAACACGATCTTGTTCGCGATCGCCTGTTGCAGCAGCACGTCCGACGACACCGCGCCGATCCGCGCCCACACGAACATCCCGCCTTCGGGACGATGGAATTCGATCGCATCGCCAAGGCCGTCGCGCAACGCGTCGCACATCGCATCGCATTTGCGCTGGTAGGCAGCCGTGATGCGCGGCAGATGGCGTTCGAGCGCACCGTCGGCCAGATATTCGGCGGCGACCGCCTGGGTCCACGGCGTGCTGCACAGATCGACCGTCTGCTTCGCGATCACGCAGCGCCGCGCGATCTCGGCCGGCGCGATCGTCCAGCCCACGCGCAGCCCAGGCGCGACGATCTTCGACAGGCTCGCGAAATGCACGATCCAGTCGCGCGCACCGTCCACTTCATCGGCGAGTGCGAGCATCGACGGCACGGCTTCGCCCGCGAAACGCAGGTCGCCATACGGATCGTCCTCGATGATCAGGAAACGGTATTGCACCGCGAGACGCAGCAGCTTCAGCCGGCGCTCGCGCGTGAGCGTCGCGCCCGTCGGATTCGCGAAGGTCGGCACCGTGTAGAGCAGCTTCGGCTGCGCAATCGCGCCGGACGCGAGCTGTTCGCCGAGACGCTCGACGTCGAGGCCCGCGCCGTCGACCGGAATCGTCACGATGCGCGCCTGCTGCAGACGCATCGCCTGCAGCGTCGCCGGGTAAGCCGGCTGCTCGGTCAGCACGACGTCGCCGGGCGACACCATCACGCGCAGCAGCAGGTCGAGGCCCTGCTGCGAACCGGTCGTGACGAGCAGTTCGGCCGGCGTGCACGCCACGCCGCGGCGCCCCATCAGCGCGATCAGTTGCTGCTTCAGTTCGGCGAGGCCGTCGGTCGGGCCGTATTGCAGGCAGCGCACCGGCTGCGCGTACGCACGCTCGGCGGCTGCGTTCAGGCCGTCGACGTCGAACAGGTCGCTGGCCGGATAGCCGCCGGCGAAGGAAATCATGCCCGGTTCGGACAGGTACTTGAACAGTTCGCGGATCGGCGAGCCGGCGGGATTCTGGAATGAGGGAGTGAACGCGTACATGTCGTCGTGAGCTGGATGGCGCGGACGGCCGGGATAGCCGCCGGATACCGGCCACCGCGGCGCTTCTGGCGCCACGGCGGTGAAATCGAGCCACGATTGTCGATAGTCATTAAGGCCGCGGCAAACGATATCTATGCACTAGGTCTTGCGGTTTGGTCATCACATGGGGCTTGGGCGGCAGCGGCGAAACGCCCCGTCCGTCAGCGCGACGACACCGGATTGCGTGCGGGTGTTGCCGGCGAAAAGCCAATCCCGGCGATTGTTTCGGCATGCGCTTATACGCTTACCCTGCCCCGCTTGCCGGAATCGAAACGAATCAGTGCGGCGTCCCGGAAGGCGTGGCCGGCGGCGGCTTGGGCTTCCAGGTCGAAAGCGCGTGCGTGAGGTCGTCCGTCACATAGTGCGGACCGTCGAACAGATAGACCGGATAGCCGCGATACGCCACCAGTTGCTTGCTCAACTCGTCGGCGCTGGCGGAACGGAACCCGCCCCGCTCGGCGGGCCGGAACGCCTCGGCGATGACCCGCACGCGCTGCTTGCCCAACCGTGCAACCAGCTCGTCGAGGTAGCTGCGCGCGACATACGGCTCGCGGGCATAGACGCCGCAGCCGTCCTGGAAGAACACGCCGACGTCCGCGGGCAGCCACGCGGCGAGCCACTCCGCGAGCGCCTTTCCACCGATATTGGTCTGGTCGTACACGCTCACCCAGAGCGGGCGCGGCAGCCGTTGCAGGATCGCGGCGAGCTTGGGCGCGTCCTGCCAGGTCGGATCGATCTCGACCGGAAAGTAGTAGCCGGTGACATGCAGCGGGACCGTTGCGTGCACCACTTCCAGCGACTGGTCGGCGAGCGTCGACAGATGGGTGCGCGCCCGCTTCTCGTCCTGGTAGCCGGCGAGCCCCAGGATCACGTTGCGGGCCCACGGCTCACGGCCGATACGTTCCCAGTCGGGAAGGTGCGCGGCAGGCTGGATGCGGGTGTTGGCGATGAACGCGGTATCGTCGACGACGGTCCACTGAATCAGCAGATCGTGGATGCCGAGTATCTGCCAGCTGCCGACCGGATTGGTCGTCGCGTTGTCCAGCTGCCAGACGATGCCGTCCGCGTGTACGTCGTGCGCGGTCCAGCTGCAGGCGGCCACGACGAGCGATGCGCCGATCGCCGCGAGCGTCGCCGCGCGAGGCGAGCGCGGCGAACGCGGCGCGACGGCGGGCGAGCCCGGTCGCGCTGCAAGCCGGAACCGGCCCATACGCTGTCGAATCCTGCGCAAAGCCGGGATCGCGTACGTGGTCATCGCTGGTTCCCCGGAAGCATGCCTGCGCGTCATCGTAGCCGATCAAACGCAAACGTGCGGCCCGCGTTGCCAATGCGGGTCGCACGAGGTTGTCGCTACGTCGGCGTCACTTGGCCGTCGTGCCGTCCACCCACTTGTAGCCGAGATTCGTAATGCCGGTAATCATGCTCTGGAAGTCCTGGTACGCCGGCAATCCGAGATCCGGTTCAAGCCAGTACGGATGGAAGAAGAAGGACGCGAAACCGTCCCGCACCGCCAGGCCATACTGCGCATTGGTCACGATTTGCTGCCACGTGTACGTGATGCACGAGAACGGGTCGATATTGCAGATGTTGTATTGCACGCTGCCCAGGTTCTCCGGAACGATCCGCTGCCCGTAGTAATCGGAGTTGATGATGTACGGGAAAAACTGCCCGGCGGAAAAGTCCTGGTTGGCGGCACCCGTGCCGATTTGCGGATTGGTCGCGGTGTAATACACGGCCCGCTGGAACGTGGTCGGGAACGTGAGGGCCGTGGCTGTCGATGCGGCCGGCGACATCTGGTACTGCGGCGCGGCAAAGCCGACGATCTTGTAGCCGTTGGTCGTGAACTCGAGCAGGCCATCGGCCATTCTGCCTTCCGCCCACGGGATGGAGTCCTCATCGACCGGCCGGTTCTGCACGGCGTACCAGAACTCGTAGTCGTTGCCGCTGACTGCATTCAACAGGTTCGGCGTCGAATCGTACTGGTGCGTGTAGCCATGCATCACGATCGAGCCGCCACGCGCGAGCGCGTAGTTCAGCGCACTCTTGAGGCCCGTTGCCTGCGCCAGGTGGATCGTTTCCGGCACGCCGCCGTTGTAATAGCCGTTCGGGTCCGTATACAAGGGGATGGTGGCCATCGTGAACGGGATCTTCTTCGAGTACATGTAGTTCGTCAGCAACTGCATCGAACTCGTGGTCGTGTACGCGTCGAGATCCTCCAGGCGGACGAGCGCACGATGATTCACCGGTGCATTGGTCTGCAGGATGTCGTGCAGGATGTCGCAAATCACCAGATAGCGATCCGTCGGTCCGATATAGGAAAACGGCATGTCGGCGAAGTACCAGAAGTTGCCCGAGCGCACGATGTAGGGCGTGGTTGCCCCGCTCTTGCTGTTCTTGATGGTGACGAGCGCTTGCGCCTTGGTGGTATTGATCTGGGTCAGGCCGACATCCGGATCCGCGCTGATGACGCCGGTCGACGCGTTATACGCGTAGTACTTGACCATCGACAGGTTCTTGTACGTGACGGTGTCGTAAAAGCCTGGATTCGGATTGCTCGCCGAAGGCGTTGCGTTCATCCCGGCGAGGCCCAGGAAGCTGAACCCGAAGGTCTGGTTGAATGTGTAGGCCGTGTTCCATGCGAGCTGCCACAGGTTGTACTTGAACCAGACCACCGTCTTCGTGGTGGTCATCACGTCGCTCATGAACGCCGTCGGAATCGGGTTGTTGTAGTAGTCGCCGATATAGAACGTCGCGTCGTGGCTCCCGACCATGCCGGCCGTGTAGTTCTGGATCGGCACCATGTCGATCGTCGTATTGAAGTGACCCAGAAGATTCCTCAGCATGATGCTGTACATCAGTCCCAGCTTCGAAAACGGATCGTTGGCCGGATTGTCGTACAGGATAAGCGTATGGGCGGTAGTGGCCTGCGCATGCGCGGTGCCCGGCAATGTCATTTGCGCGAGTCCCGCAAGCAGGGCGATGACGAGCAAGATCTTTTTCATGACCGTTTCTCCCTAGTCGCGTTCCACGTTGCCATTGGCTTTCTTGACCAACTTTCGATTGAACTTCGGGCGTCCCGTTTCCTTGTACGCCTTTTCCCAATCCTCGTCGGACATGCCTGCTTTCACGTTGACCTGGGCCGAGCCGTTGGGCAGCGGTGGCGGCTTGATCTTCAGGGCAGAAGAATTACTCGTCTGCTGCGCACCCACATCCTGAACGCCGACGGCGAAGACGAGCGTCGTGATCAATGCGGCGATTGACCCGGCGGCGCTCAACCCGTTTCGAAAAGATTGATTGCGATGCGAAGGCATGATTTTCATCCTTTGATATGCAAAATAAGTTCATCTCGTTAGCGAAACGAGCACGTCGAATCACCATCCGGAATCGGGGCGCCATGTCATGAAATTCTGCTGCGCAATTGAAACCAGACAAATAAATCCGGGAGGAGATGGTTTGACTTTCAAGCTAGAACCGTACCATCCGTCGCAAATGGGCATAGCGCCAAGGGGACAAAATTGACGCCTCGACACAGCTCAAAAATGTGTCGATAAAACGTTTCAGGCGTGCAACGCGGCGGTGTCGCGAATTAAATCGGACAAACGCGCAAAACATGTTCGTACGATTCAGGGAAAACCAGTCAATCGCTGCGCGTCGCAAGGATGCAACGCTGCAATCGTCGCGAGTGGCACGCATGCGCAATGACGACCGAGGTGCCGTGTTTCCGGTTCAACGCCAATCCGTCCCGCCGGTCACCGCTGGAATCGCGTGACGATTTCACGAGAGCCGCCGCCGCGGCCCGTCAGAGGGTCTGAAAACGATGTGTCGTCCGGTCAATCGAGTGCGTGTTTCAGCACTGAAACATTTGGCTCGGATTCGGTCGGCCGATCCTGTGCCGCGCCGTTCGACGCCCGCAAGCTCAAGGGTCGCGCAGCGATGGCGCACGACTTGCTAGATGAGTTGTGTGCTGCGGAGTCGGTGCGCGGGGGCACTGCGCGTGCGTCGGGTGGAGAGCGGTTGCAAGCGTTGAAGCATGCAGGGACGGAGGCAGGCAAGCAGGAAACGGGCGGTCAAAAAGTCATCCACTGAACGCGTGGCATCGCGCGCGATGCAACGTGGCCACATCGAGGAAGTTCGCGCCCTGCGCAGCGCTTTTTCGAGCGGCGGGCATTCGCGTGGCGCAAGCCACGGAGTGGACGTGACGGGGGCGACGAGGACGGGAAAGGTTGCGTCTTGCGTCGATACGAGGGGGAATAACCAGATAAAAGATAAAACGCGGAAAGAATGATGGATAACATGATTTGGAGTACGTATTTATACGCACTCAACCTTGTCGCCATTGTGACCGCAATCGTCATCCTGGTAAGCACCCTGGATGACCTCACGCTGGATGCCTGTTACTGGTCCTTTGAAATCCGTCGCATCCTGCGCCGAGAAAAATCGCAAACGGTCGATATTGGCATGCTGCGCGCGCTGGAAGAGCGGCATCTGGCGCTGATGGTGCCGGCGTGGAAAGAATACGACGTGATCGCCAAGATGATCGAGAACACGTTGGCGACGCTCGAGTACGAGCGATACGTGATCTTCGTCGGCACCTATCACAACGATGCCGAAACCACGGCCGAGGTCGAACGGATGGTCCGCCGATATCCGGGCAGGGTCACGCGCGCGACCGTCATGAACGACGGGCCGACCTGCAAGGCGGACTGCCTGAACTGGATCATCGAAGCCATCCTGCGTTACGAATCGGTCCATCACATTCAGTTCGCGGGCGTCGTCATGCACGACTGCGAGGACGTCATTCATCCGGTCGAACTCAAGTACCTCAACCACGCGGTGGCGGACAGCGACCTGGTCCAGCTTCCCGTGCTGTCGTTGCCGCGGAAATGGAACGAGTTCGTCGCCGGCTGCTACCTGGACGACTTCAGCGAAACGCACCAGAAGGATGTGCCGGTGCGCGCCCGGCTGACCGGCGTCGTCCCGGGCGCGGGCGTGGCGTCGTGCTACAGCAGGCGCTCGATCGAAGCGGCGATGAAGGAACGCAACGGCTCTCCGTTCAACACCAGCTCGCTGACCGAGGACTATGACTTCAGCTTCCGGTTGAGAGACCTGGGGATGAAGGAAACCTTCGCGTGCATTCCCCTGACGGGGATCGCGCGCGATGCCACCGACAAGCAGGCACAGGGTGGCGTCGTCAGCCGAAACCTGCTGGCCACGCGCGAGTATTTTCCGAAAACATTTCGTACCGCGTACCGTCAGCGCACGCGCTGGATCCTCGGCATTGCCTTTCAGGGCTGGGAGCAGCTCGGCTGGAAAGGCAACCTGCTCACCCGCTACATGTTCTTCCACGATCGCAAGGGCATCGTGACCTCGCTGTTCTCGGTCGTTGCCTATGGCGTGCTGATCAACTTCCTGCTGCTCGGCGCGCTTCAGCGATCCAGCCATGTCATTCCGCATGGCGCCTCGCTCATCATGGCGGCCGACTGGGTCACGCCGCTGCTGTGGATCAACACCGCGATGCTGTTTGCGCGCGCCGGGCAGCGCTTCCATTTCGTCAGCAAGCTGAACGGCCCGACCCAGGGGCTGCTGTCGATTCCGCGGATGTTCGTCAACAACCTGATCAACTTCTACGCGGTGTGCCGCGCGTGGCGCATCTATATCCGCCACCTGGTGACCGGCAAGCCCATCGCATGGGACAAGACCAGTCATACCTACCTGTCGAACGAAGCGCTCGGGAAAGCGCGCCTGAAAGTCGGCGAGATCCTGGTCGGCTGGGGCGTGGTGACACTGGAGCAGTTGCAGGCGAGCCTGGAGAAGCAGCTGACCTGCGGCAGGCGGCTCGGGGAACTGCTGGTCGAAGGCTGCGCGATATCCGCCGAATCGCTGGCGGATGCGATCGCCGAACAGGCCGAGCTGCCCCGCGTGAGCCTCGGCAACGTCGCGGTGGGCCACTTCGCGGATTCGCTGGCATTCGAGCTGCAATACGCGTACCGCGCCGTCCCCTTCTCGACCGCGGACGACGGCACGTTGAACATCGCGGTCGGGCGGCCGCTGTCGCAGGACGAACAGGATGTCGTGCGGCGCGGAGCCCGATCGAACGTGGCCTACTTCATCGCGTGCGATGCGGAGATTGCCGCCGAACTCTCCCGGCACTCGCGTTTCGTCGAACTCGCTCGCCTACGCGACGGCGACCCGGCAGCGCAGCAGGGCGCTCCCGTGCAAAAACCCTCGGGAGAACAGGCATGAAGCATTCAAGAATCCCGATCGCGGCCGGCCTCAAGCGCTGCGCACGGTTGAGCGCACTGGCGATCGCCGTGTCGCTGGCCTGGCAGGCGCCGGCATCCGCCGCCCAGCAACTGACACCCAAGGCCTACAAGCTCGCCGACAGCGCGTACAAGGCGATCAATGCCGGCGACCTGCCCCTCGCGGAAGTGTATGCGTCGCGCGCCATCAAGATTCAGCCCGGAAGCGAACAGCTCGGGCTGCTGCTCGTCGACGTATACAGACGGGAAGGCAAAGTCGACGAAGCGGACGACATGGTCGAATCGCTGATCGTTCGTTTTCCGAAGAGTGCGGCGGTACGCGCGCAGCATGGCTACCTGGCGCAGCGTCAGATGCGCTACGACGTGGCCTGCAGCGATTTCGCGGCCGCCGTCGCGACCGGGAAATGGAGCAAGGATCAGCAGCGCAACCTGCGTCTCGCGTGGTCGGACAGCGCGCTCGCGGCGAAGCTTCCGCATGAAGCCGGCGTTGCGCTGGCGCCGCTGGCCGATGAAAAATCGGCCGTGGTCCAGTTGCGCATCGCACAGATGAGCCTGCAGGCAGGCGATCGCGACACCGCCATCCGCGTGGCAGACCTGGCGGCCAGCGACGCGACGAACGACGGCGAGCGCAACATGGCCGCGTCGATCGCGGCGCAGGCGCGGCAGGAAGATCAGGCCGCCGAGGCGCCGGTGGACAATACCGCGCAACAGAAATTGCAGGAAGCCTACGACCTCCTGCGCGACCACAAGGATCGCGAGGCGCTCGATGCATTCCATGAGGGATTTTCCGGCGGGGCCGGCAATGCGATGAACTACGCGGACGCGGGCTACGCCGCCAAGCGGATCGGGCTGAACCAGGAGTCCATCGATCTGTTCGAGCACAGCCTCGACGCCGATGAGAACGAACACACGTTCGATGCGCAGCACAAGTTCGGCTATCGGCGCGAAGTCGAGCAGCTTCAGCGCACCTGGGGGTTCGTGCTGAGCGTACCGTACCAGTCGGCCGCGTTCGGCCCGCAAGGCACGATCAGCGTATTGCAGCCGGGTATCGAGGCGTACTGGCAGCCGCCGAAGATCGGCTATCAGAACGGCCGCATCTTCCAGTTCTTCGTGCGCGGATACGGCACGGCCTACGACGGATCGGGCAACGTGACCGGCATGCCGACCGTGCAGGGTTCGGTGGGCGCGCGTTACAAGCCGCTGCCCGACCAGAACGTCGTGCTGACCGCCGAGCGGCTGTTCCACGTCGGCAGCCTGTCGATGACGGACTGGTTGATGCGCCTGGGGTATTCGTCGGAAGGCGGGACCGACCTGAGGGTGGCCGAGCCGAGCTGGCGCAGCTGGCAGGCGTATGTCGAGGGCGCTTACTTCATCAGCGCGGGTCGATACATCATTTATTCGGAGTTGCGCTACGGGCACACCTGGCGGTTGCCGATGATCAGCGATCGGCTGACTGTCTACCCGCACGCCGCGGTGGCCGGCGATCATGACAATCGGCAGCCGGACAAGACGGCGATCGGCGCCGGGCCCGGCATCCAGGTTCGGTACTGGTTTCGCGAAGGCCGCTATAGCGCGCCGGCAAGCTATCTGGATGTCACGGTGCAATACCGGTTCGGGTTGACGTCAGCGGCACGCGCACGTGGTCTCGTGGTACGCGCGACATTGTGGTTCTAGCCATCGACGCTGACGCTTGATCTTGAATGACGCTGTTCGCTTAGTTGGGCGACTTGAGCGGAAGGATCGTTTGACGCAACAACTGGAAGTACGAGCTCGTCGAATACGGGAGCATTTGCTCGACGTAGTTCCACCAGAAGAATCCGCCGATGAAACGCGGATCGTTCATGCTGTCGACCATCGGGTAGTAGGTCTTGATCAGGTTCTGCTGCACCGACGCCGGCGCGGAAGTTTCCGAGGTACCGATTTCGCCGAAGCCGACCTTCGCGTTCGGGAAGATGCTTTCCAGCGCCGCGAAATCGTTCTTCCACGTCGGATTCAGCCCCGTGCAATCCTGGTACGGGTAGTAGCTGAACAACGCGTAGTCGGCTTGCTGGCGGACCGTCGAGGACAGGAAGGTAGTCGGCCACGTCTTCCAGTAATCCTGCGGCTTCTCCCAGCAGTTGTTGCCCTTGCTGTCGTCGTTGTAGTACAGCGTGATGGCCGTCTTGCCGCCGTTCGATTTGACGATCTGGTTGGCTGCCGCAACCATCTGGCCGATCTGCTGCTCTTGCGAGTTGACCACGGCGTTCGTGCCGCTCGGGTTGTTACGCAACCATTCGCCGTTGATTTCGTTCGCGATCTCCCACACGTCGACGGTGTTCTTCAACTGCGACACCAGTTCCTGCGTGCGTGCCTGATACGTGGCGAGCGTCGTAGGGAAATAGTAAGAATCGTAGATTTCACCCATCACGTACGCGACTGCGTGCAGGCGCAGCAGCGGCGCGTAGTAGTCGGCGGCCGACGTACCCGGATCGAACACGACACGCACGGTGGGCTTGTACGGCAGGTTCTGCAGCGACGCGACGATCGCGTCCAGCTTGGTCAGGTCGTCGAGGGTCACGCCGTAGACGGGATTCTTCAGGGGTTCGACCTGGGCTTGGGCGGACTGGGATAAAGGCAGGAGCCCAGCATAAGCAACGCATGCGGCGATGGCCGTGCGCGAAAGATTTTTCGTCAGTCTTTTCAAAACGCTTTCCGTCCTAAAGTAAGAAGAAGCGCGATTTTAGACGAAAATAAAAGCTAATTATCGGATGATATCGAAAGTGGCGAGCCCCAAAAAGATGGTTAGGATCGGTATCAAAAGTGGACACGCCAGGGTGTCGCGCCGAGACATTTATTACGTGATACTTATTAAATGCACTGCATCATCCATGCCTGGATGTGACGGGTGCGCCTCCGGGTAATGCCGAAGTCCGGGTCTGCGTGCAAACGATTGCCGACCTCCGAAGCCGGTCGCAACCAACCTCGACGGACGCACGCGGCACCGCGTCACGAACCACCCGCGGCACCCGTTCACCAGGCGACCGGTAGCGGAACCCGCGACAACCGGATTCCGCTACGCGGCGCCTTGCGGAGCTGCCACCGCCCCGCTTCCGCTACCTGCTCAGGCAGACGCGATGCGATTCGCCTCGATCACCGTCAACGCCGCCATGTTCACGATCCGCCGCACCGTCGCGCTCGACGTCAGAATGTTCACCGGCGCGTTGACGCCCAGCAGGAACGGCCCCACCGCCACGTTGCTCCCCGCCTCGGTCTTGAGCAGGTTGTACGCGATGTTCCCCGCATCCACGTTCGGGCAAACGAGCAGGTTGGCAGCGCCCTTCAGCGGCGACATCGGCAGCAGCCTCGACCGCAAGCCCTCGTCGAGCGCGCAGTCGCCATGCATCTCGCCGTCCGCCTCGATATCGGGCGCCTGCTCCCGGACGATCTCCAACGCCCGGCGCATCTTCACGCCCGACGCCGCGCTCCCCGACCCGAAGTTCGACCGCGACAGCAACGCTGCCTTCGGCGTCAGGTTCAGCCATTCCATCTGACGCGCCGCGGCAATCGTGAATTCCGCGATCTGCTCCGCATCGGGGTTGTCGTTGACGTGCGTATCCACCAGCGCGACCGTCCGCTGGTCGAGCAACAGGATGTTCATCGCCGCATAGGTCGACGCACCCGGCTTCTTCCCGATCACTTCGTCGACGAACCGCAGGTGGTTGTGATACTCGCCCACCGTCCCGCAGATCATCCCGTCCGCATCGCCGAGCCGCACCATCATCGCGCCGATCAGCGTCAAGCGACGCCGCATCTCGACCCGCGCCATTTCCTTCGAGATGCCGTCCCGGCACCGCAGCTCCCAATACGTCGTCCAGTACTGCGGGAACCGCTCGTCATACTCGGGATTCGTCACCTCGACGTCCTGACCGAGCCGGATCCGCAGGCCGAAACGCTCGATGCGCGCCAGCAGCACTTCCGGGCGCCCGACCAGGATCGGCCGCGCCAGCTTCTCGTCGACGATCACCTGCACCGCGCGGAGCACGCGCTCGTCCTCGCCTTCGGTAAAGACGATCCGCGCCTTGCCGCCGTCGCGCACCAGCTGACGCGCCGTCGCGAACAGCGGCTTCATGAACGCGCCGGAATGGTAGACAAATTGCTGCAGTTGCTCGACGTACGCATCAAGATCGGTCAGCGGGCGCTTCGCCACGCCGCCTTCCATTGCCGCCTTGGCCACGGCCGGCGCGATCCGCACGATCAGGCGCGGGTCGAACGGCTTCGGAATCAGGTATTGCGCGCCGAACGCCACGTCGTACGCGCCGTAGGCCGCCGCAACGACTTCGTTCTGCTCCTCCTCGGCCAGCCCCGCGATCGCGTGAACCGCGGCGATCTCCATTTCACGGGTGATCGTCGTCGCACCCACATCCAGCGCGCCGCGGAAGATGTACGGGAAGCAGAGGACGTTGTTGACCTGGTTCGGGTAGTCCGAGCGGCCCGTCGCGATCACGACGTCGTCGCGCGTCGCATGCGCCAGTTCCGGGAAAATTTCCGGGGTGGGATTGGCCAGCGCGAGAATCAGCGGGCGCGGCGCCATCGCCTTCAGCATGTCGGCGGTCAGGATGCCGCCGACCGACAGGCCCAGGAACACGTCCGCGCCGCCGATCACTTCGGCCAGCTTGCGCGCGTCGGTTTCCTGCGCGAAGCGCGACTTGGCCGGGTCCATCAGTACGGTGCGGCCGCGATAGACGACGCCTTCGATGTCGGTCACCCAGACGTTTTCCACCGGCAGCCCGAGGTCGACCAGCAGGTCCAGGCAAGCCAGCGCGGCGGCACCGGCGCCCGACGTCACGACCTTCACTTCCGAAATCGACTTCCCGACGACCTTCAGCCCGTTGATGAACGCGGCGGAGACGGTGATGGCGGTGCCGTGCTGATCGTCATGGAAGACGGGAATCTTCATGCGATCGCGCAACTTCTGCTCGACCGTGAAGCACTCGGGCGCCTTGATGTCCTCGAGGTTGATGCCGCCGAAGGTCGGCTCGAGACCGGCGATGATGTCGACCAGCTTGTCCGGATCGGTTTCGTTGATCTCGATGTCGAAGACGTCGATCCCCGCGAACTTCTTGAACAACACGGCCTTGCCTTCCATGACCGGCTTGGACGCGAGCGGGCCGATGTTGCCCAGACCCAGCACGGCCGTGCCGTTCGTGATCACGCCCACCAGGTTGCCGCGGCTCGTGAAACGGTGCGCCTGCAGCGGATCGGCGGCGATCGCCTCGCACACGCCCGCCACGCCCGGCGTGTAAGCCAGCGCGAGATCGCGCTGGGTCACGAGCGGCTTGCTGGCGACGACCGAGATCTTTCCCGGGGTCGGAAATTCGTGATAGTCGAACGCTGCCTGCTGCTGTGTCTCAGTCTGTTTCATGTTTTTCGATCCGGGCACGGGCGCCAGGCCAGTCCCGGCGCGATCCATGAAGGGGATTCTAGGGATCCGCCATAAGGCGATGATTCTGTTTTAATATCGGTCCATCACTTTTTCATGATGAATACGTGACCAGTCAATGACTTTTGACGCAAACGACGTGGTCAGGCGGCTGGGCGCCCGCTTGAAGATGCGGCACCTGGTGCTGTTGCTGCAGATCCAGCAGCACGGGTCGCTGACGCGCGTCGCGGAGCACATGGCCAGCAGCCAGCCGGCCGTGACGAACGCGCTGTCCGAGCTGGAGAGCATGTTCGGCACGCCGCTGTTCGAGCGCTCGTCGCGCGGCATGCGGCCCACCGCGCTCGGCGCGGTCGTGCTCGAGCGGGCGAAGGCGATGATCAAGGATCTCGACCACCTCGCCCGCGAGATGGAGGCGGTCGCCGCCGGGCATGCAGCCCACCTGCACATCGGCGTGATTCCGTTCATTTCCGGACAGATGCTGTCGGCGGCGCTCAAGCGGCTGCAAGCGCGCATGGAAAGGCGCCTGACCGTGACGATTCACGAAGGCACCAGCGATCAGCTGCTGTTGCAGCTCAGGGATCACAGCGTCGACATCGTGATCGGGCGGGCGTCGTCGGCGATCGACCTCGGCCAGGTCTCCTTCGAAGTGCTGTACCAGCAGCAGCCGCGCATGATCGCGAGCCGGCGGCTTGCCGCGAAACTGGCCCGCACCGCGCTCGACTGGCACAAGCTGCACGCGCTCGACTGGATTCTCGGCGCACCGCACACGCCGATGCGCGAACAGGTGACCGATCTGTTCCTGTCGGCCGGCATCGCGCCGCCCGTTCCGGTCGTCGAGAGTTACTCATCCAAGCTGATCGGCGAAATGATCGCGTCGAGCGACGAGGCCGTGTCGATCGTGCCCGCCGATATCGCGGAAGAACTGGTGCGGATCGCCGGGGTGGCGATCGTGCCTTACTCGCTGGTGTGGACGCTTCCGCCCATCGCGCTGTTCACGCGTGCCGCCGATTCGCGCTCGCCCGCGCGGGATCTGCTCGTCGAGGCGCTGCGCGGAGTGTGCAAGGAGACGTATGGGGACGTGCAGCGATAGGGTTTGCGGAGACCGCACGGACGAAAGCGCGAAACCGATACCGCCTGCGAAAGATCGGTGACGAGTGATCCGACGGCCGGCAAAGGACCTCAATAAACGGCTATCTCGATAACCGGATCGCTAACTTGCGCGCCCCGGATAGCCGCGCTTGTTCGAAGGTTTCGATCGGCTGCAACCGGTCGAAGCCGCGCCCCCACGCACTGCCTTGCAAACCATTGTTAATCGATGGTGCTGCAACCACCGACAGTCGTACACTGCCGCGACGGAATCGCGCTCGATCACACTGCCGCTCACGGGCATTTGGTACAGTGACGCGATCGTTAGGGCTCGAAAGAATAATTCAAGGATTCATGCAGCACGGGGCGTAGATGAATTCACTTACAAAATCATTCCTTGCACTTTCAACTCTGTGCATGCTCACCGCATGCGCGACGCCATACCAACGACTTGGAAGCTCCCTTACCGCCGGCGGGTATACCGACGAGCGGATCGACGAAGCAACCTATCGCGTCAAGTTCACGGGCAATCCCAAGACGTCGGACGAGAAGGTCGGGCGTTACCTCCTGTACCGCTGTGCCGATCTCACGCGCCAGATGGGCTTTCGGTATTTCGTCCTTGTTCCCGAGGCGCCCACCGGTGGATTGTCGATGAACGACCGGCCTCCCGCAGACCCGCATTTCGACCGGCAATTCCTGCGGAAAGTCGCGTACGGCGGCGTGATTTTCCTGCCGGGCGGGGTCTCGATTTCACGCAGCAAGTGGGTCACCATACACATGCTGCAGGATCCGAAAGCCGTGCCGCTTCGCATGGTCGGCTGGGACGTGAACGAAGTGTTTTCTGCACTCGACGCCTACGTGCACAGCGACGGCGCCACGCCCGGCCATGTTCCGCCGGCGTCGGTGTTCGACCCGGTGGCCGGCAAGATCGCCTACCAGAGCCCTTTCGGCCCCGCGTCGTCGCGTCAGGACGCGCCCGAACACCCGTCCCGTTCCGGTGCAGTACCGATGGAGTCTCTCGACGGGTTGTTGCCGGGAGGCAGCCATGCGCGTTGATACGACTCGATACGTCGCGGCGCTTGCGTGCCTGTTCGGCGTGACGCTTTTCGGCGTGGGGCTCACGTCCTCACACGATGCTGTCGCCGCCGCCACCGATGCGTCGGCGCTCTACGACAGGCTGAGCCCCATCGTGTGGCGTGTCGTGGTGGTGACACCCAATGGCAAGAAAATCGGGAGCGCGGTGGTCATAGGCGACGAGAAGGTGGTGACCAATTGCCACGTGCTGTCGGATGGCGTCGCAGCCGCCATCGTGCACGGCAACATGAGTTATGGCGCCCGCCTGATCGAGCCGGACGCGGAGCGCGACCTGTGTGTGCTGTCGGTTGAGGGACTTCATCTGCCGGGCGCCCAGGTCGCACCGCTTTCTTCGTTGAAGATCGGTCAGCATGTTTACGCCATCGGCTCTCCGTTTGCTCGCGAGAACACGATGAGCGACGGCCTGATTTCCGGATTCGTCCGCGATCCGGATCGCGGCGTCACGAGCATCCAGATCTCGGCGCCCATTTCTCCCGGCTCGAGCGGTGGCGGCCTGTTTGATGAGCGAGGAAGGTTGATCGGCATCACCGCCAGACAAATCTCGCCATCCCAGGCGGAAAACATCAACTTCGCGATACCGGCCGAATGGCTGGCAGATGTGCCGGAGAGAGCGCGCTTGCAGCTGGCGCAGCGGTCCAGAAGCACGAACAAGGCAGAACCCGCAACCACGAACAAGGCATCCGAAGACCCCGTTCGTCCCGCGGATTTTCACAGATCGACGCCATCCGGCGTTCCGGTGCTGCTGAGTTCTCACGCATCATGGTCGAAAGCATGTGTCGCACGCTTCACGCCACACATCACCGTGGTGCAGCCCCCCTTGCACGGGAGTATCGATATTCGGGAAGGCGACTATGCCATCGGATCCAACTCGCCATGCGCCGGGCAGATGGTTCACGGCGCACAGGTTTTCTATATTCCCGACACGAGTTTCAAGGGGCAGGAAACGGTTCGTTATGTCGCCGACAGTGTGCCTGGCGTGACTCGCACCGCCCTGATCGACGTACGGTGACTTCGACCGACGGTGGCTGCCCGTCGCGCTAGCGCGACCGGAAAGACAGCCTTCGTCGGACGCAGACGCCTGAATGACGCGTCCGGCCGCCAAAAGCAGTCGCGTGACCGCCCCTCATTCATTGCCGCGACGGCAGCTACTTGCTGGCCGCGAGGCGTCGCAGAATTTCCGCTCGTTCGGTGGCCAGCACATGATCCGAGCCTTCGCCGCGGTCGTAGCGCCGGGTCGTCCGGTAGGAAAACCGCTTCTTGTACAGGCTGGTTGCGGGATCGAACACCCACGCGTCGACATCGAAGAGGTGCTTGCCGAAATGATCCTCGTTGTCGGCCCACACGAAGTCCGCCCGAACGAACACCGGATAGGGCGACACGTCCGGCACCTTCCACATCGCGCGGTCAGCCGATTCCGTCTGGGTGACTTCCGGCATCAGGTTTTCGATCTTGCCGTTCGCGCCATAACGCAAGATCGCCACACGCTCCAGCATCCCGCTGCCGCCGCCCGAGAACATCCCCGAGAAGAACACCCAGGAACCACCCGACGCAATCGGCAACCGTTCGGACCGTGGCATCAGTCCGAACTGGTAAAACTCCTTCGGCGAATTGGGAAGCGGCGCAGGCGGCATCTGGAAGCACGGCGCACGCTCGGGAAGCACGCAGAGTTTCGCGCCGGACAGCGGAAGCCCGTCGCTGTCAGTCCGGCCCTCCGCCTGGGTGAAGCGCGGGAATGCGAGTTCGTTGGAGGCGGCTTGAGCCGCTGCGATACCCACGACGGAAATGCTCAGGATCACTCCGAGCGACTTGAAGACCCTGCGCATGCCCCTGCCCCCTTCTCTCATGTTTTGATCGCCGCGAATTGTCGATGATCCGGCGGCTTCTGTCGAATGAGCGTGCTTGCCGAGCATAAAGCTCGCATGTGCGTTCCGGTGGTGCAGTGGTTGGTTGAAATGTCCGGGTGACATTGCCGGGGCTTCAATTGATCGCTACTCGGCCGGTTTCTCGTACAGTGACCAGACGATCCCGTCTGATTTCAACCCGACGCGAATGAAGCCGAGCGACTCGTAGTAAGCGCAGAGCGTCACGTTGTCGACGGCGCAATCGAGTCGAACGAAACGCCGGTTCGAGCTGCTCACCTCGCGAGCGCACCAGTCGAGCATGACGCTGCCGAGCCCTTGCCCGTTGAAACCTTCCCGCACGCACAGCCCGTGCACGTAACCGGCGATCGGTTCCTGCGGCCCCCAGTGCTTGTCCTCGTCGAACGCGAGCGAGAACGTCCCGGCCAACGTGCCGTCCAGTTCGACGACATACACGTCCTTTTGAGAGACGTTGTTGCGTACCCACGCCTCGGAAAATCCGTCGCCTTCCTTGCCCCACACATGATCGCCGTGCGTGAGCTTCTTCGCATGCGCGTCATTCCGGATCTGCGTCAGCGCCGGTATGTCGTCTGCCGTTGCCCTGCGGATGCTTTTCGAGGTCATCGCTCGATTCTCCGTTGAGTCTTCACGTCGTGACTCGAAAGCCGCCATCACGCAAAGGCGCACTCCTGGCAGCAAGTCCTCGCTCCGTCAGCAGAAGCCGAAGGCGCGACGCGCTTATGAAGAAGCCACCGCCTGGAACCAGCGCGTACACGGGCCCGTAAAAATGAGCACGGTGGCGATCGCATTGGCGAAAAAGCCGACTTCGATCAGACTCATGCCGAAAGGAAGCCCCGCCACGATGAAGGCCAACGTCGTGACGATCGTGAACACCAGTTCCAGCATGCGCGCGAGCTTTTGTCGCCGGCAGAGGCCCACGATCAGGCCGGCGTTCAACGAAAGCCAGAAGGCCTGGACTATCGCAATCGTCACGGCGTTTTTACGCATGAGCGCCGCCTTCTCCGCGGACACCTGGCCAGCCAGATCGAAACTCACCGTCAGCAGCCAGACGGCGAATCCGATCTCGATGAGCCAGACAATCGTGAAAAGTGCGATAGCGTGACGGATCTGCCGCGGTGCGTCGTCGCGAAACGCCGGCATTGCCTTCAATTTGCTGATTGGCATCGTCTCTTTCAGGAAGCCAGCGCCTCCCGCCCCGGATGGTGTTGGTATCGTATTCGCCGCTTGTCGATATCACGCTGCAACGCGTGTCCGCCGAGTGTAGTGCACCGGCGATCGCGACAGGTACGGTCAGGGTCCTGACGTTACTCGCCGGTCACTGCTTCTTGCAAAAGATTCGAAGGCATGCGTTTGCTCATCGTTCCGGAGGCATCGGTCAGCGACAGTTCATCAACGCGTGACGTCCCGGGCTACCTCGCCTCCCGACTCCCTTTGACAGGGAATCCCCCCTACGCCTGATGACACACCACCTCGATATTGTGTCCATCCGGCCCGATGACAAACGCCGCGTAGTAATTCGCGTGATAGTGCGGCCGCAGCCCCGGCGCGCCGTTGTCCTTCCCGCCTGCCGCCAGCGCCGCGCGATAGAACGCTTCGACTTGCTGCCGGTTGTCGGCCACGAACGCGATGTGAAGATGCGCCGGTTTCTCCGTCGTCAGGAACAGGCACAACGACGGCTTGCCCGGCGGAGAAATCTCGATGCCGTACGACGGCTCGCCCTCCCCCTGCACCACGACGCCAAGCGGTTCAAGTGCGCTCAGGAAAAACGCCTTGCTGGCTGCAAAGTCGGTCACGCCGAATTTGACATGGTCAAACATGACTCCCCCTCGGATAGATGGGTCTGCCGGCACCCGGATGGATTGTGTAAATCACCGCGATGGTGCCACACGTCGCCGTCGCCGGCACCCCCGCTCGCGACCAAACAAAAAAAGCCCGACACTGTCGGGCCAACGAGCGAGATACAAAGAGACATCCCGCTCACCCCTCATCGAGCGGTCACACCGTGCTGCCTGACGTCATCATGATCCTGGCGATAGCCGACGATCGCGTGCGGCGTTGCGACCGGTCGTCGATCGACAGGCTTGCCTGGAAGGATTCGGAAAGAAACGACTACTGCGAAACCGGCGCGCCGGACGGCCCGTCCGCCGGCATGGTCGGCAAGGGAATGGCCGCGCTGTTCGACCCGCTGCCGGTTGCGCCGGCTGAATTCGTGGTGCCCGTTTGTCCGCGGCGGCCGCGGTGCGCGCCACGCGCGACCGGCGGCGCGCTCGCGGCAACCGGCTGGATCGGCGGATGTGCGATGTACTGGAAGTTTTCGTTGATCGCGCTATTGCCCGTATCGTACGACCGGTGCACGAACACGCTGCTGGTCACGGGCTCGCTGGCTTGCGCGAACGCCGGCGGCATGGCGGACACCGTCGCGGCTGCCGCCGCCGCGCTCAACGCGGCGATCCGCACGAGCGAACCGGCATCGCGGACTGTCGGGCGTACTGTCACGCTATGTTTCCTCCAATGTGCATCCGGTCGGCGATCGTTCGGCCGCCGCTGGCGCCCGCCCGAAAAATTGGCCCGCACCTGAGTGCGGGCCAAGCCGAGAACACAACAACACCTTGGGGGGGTATCAAGGCGAGACCAGTCTAGCCCGAGTCGCCGGAAAGAAAATTTCAGGCCAAATTACAGCTATTACTCCATATAACGAAGCCATCGGTCGCCGTCGTGTGTGCCCAGGTGATGCCGCATCGTTCGTGAGCCCGCGTAACGACCTGGCTCCGCGAGTCGTTCGCCGGCGTCGCTTCAGGCGCTTCGAGTAACGCCATCGCGCCTCAACCTTCCATTTGCCCTTCAATCGCAGTCACCGTCCCCCCCCTAGCGGCAACATTCGCGCAAGCCGTGGACACCGCCATCGCAGCAACAGGCCAGATCAACGCGCAACGGACAGATGCTGCGTGAACCACTCCACCGCCGCCTGGCTGGTTGCGTCGAAGTGCTCGATATAAGGCGTGAAATGTCCGCCCGCGATCATGAGCAGCCGCTTCGGCTCCAGCGCGTTTCCCCACGCCTTGAGGCAAAGGTCGGTGGGCGTCAGCAGATCCTGGTCAGCCACGATCATCAGCAACGGGGTGGGCGAGATGCGATCGACGTACTGGCCCGGCTCGTTCTCGCGCGACATCTCGGCGCTGCGCAGCGTCACTTCGTTTTTCCAGTTCGGTGCAAACCGCGCCGCCGATTCGGTGAAGAACCGGTATGCATCCGCGCCCGCCATCGCACAGGCCGCCGTGGGATCTGCGCTGACAGCCGGCAACATCGCCGGCGCACCGCCCGCGAATCGCTGCCGACGATCTTCATCGAAGCGAGCCAGCGCCGCCGGCACCAGATCGGAACGCGTGCGGCGCAACGCCGACTGATACCCGCTGATCGTCGGCACCTGCGACACCACGCATTTGACGCGCCGGTCGATCGCCGCGACTTCGAGCACGTGGCCGCCGCTGTAACTGGTGCCCCAGATGCCGATGCGTGCGGCGTCGACGTCCGGGCGGGTGAGCAGATAGCTGATCGCATCGCGATAGCCGCGCTTCTGTTGCACGGGGTCGATCTCCTGACGCGGATACCCGTCGCTCGCGCCGAAATTCCGATGATCGTAGAGCAGCACGCCAAAGCCGCTGGCGGCAAACACCTCGGCGTAGCGGTCCAGATATTGTTCCTTTACACCGGAGAAGCCGTGCGCCATCACGATGGCCGGATACGTTGCGGTATCGGCGATGTGCTCTGTCGGCTCGTAGTACCAGCCTCGCAGCGTGGCGGCTTCGGACTGGAATTCGATGTCATGTCGCTTCATGTCGGCTTGCCTCGTTCGGTCAGTGGGTTCGATGACCGACACGATAAGCGTGCGCGCTACGCCCCGCGTTTGCTGGAAAGACGTTTGCTACGCGGAATCGGACAGTTTCGCGTAGGCACTGGGCGTCATGCCGGTAAACCGGCGAAACACGGTCGAGAACGCGCTCGTGGTTTCGTAGCCGAGTTCGGCCGCGACGGCGATCACGGAGCGCCCCGATGCCAGCAGCGGACGCGCGGCCGAAATCCGGGCCTGCTGGCGCCACTGGCTGAACGACAGCCCGGTTTCGGCGGTGAACAGGCGGGCCAGTGTCCGGCTCGATGCACCGACTTCATCGGCCCATTCCGTCAGCGTTCGTTGATCGGCCGGATTCGCCAGAATCGCGTCGCAGACTCGGGCAAGACGCCGGTCCTGGCCGGACGGCAGCCGCAACGGTTGCTCGGGCGACCATTCGATTTCGGCCAGCATCAGCTGGATGACGAGATCGTCGCGTCCGTCGGGATGGACCTCGACCGGGAACGCCGACGCGCGCACGATCAACTCACGCAGCAGCGGCGACACGTTGACCAGGCTCGGCTGATCCGGGGTGGCCGATCGGTACGCTTGCGGGTCGACGTAGGCGGTGCGCATTTCGAGCTGCCCGTGGGCGCGCATCGCGTGCGGCAGGTCGGGCGGAATCCACAGTGCGCGATGCGGCGGGATCATCCAGAGCGACTGGCAGGCGATGACTTCGGCGATGCCGGTCGTGGTGTAGACGAGTTGTGCACGCGGGTGCCGGTGCTCTGCCACGACGAAGCCGTCGGGGAAGGCTTTCGGCATGACGGCGGCGATGCCGGGTGCGTGCTGGTAGTCGCGCGGGTCGGTGCTCTTCGTGACGGGTGCGATCCCGGCCCGCTTCGTGGATGCCGCCGCGTTTTGTTCGATCGCTTTGCCGTGGCCGCGCCCTTCGACCTTCATCGCTCGTCCTCTCGTTTGTGCGGAATCGCCAGGTCATGCGATCCCGGTGAGTCGGACAGATGATACGGGAATGTCGAGTCTCGGGATTTCCGGAATGAAGCTGCGAATCGGTAACGCGATCGCGCTGGCGATTCGCTGTACCGTGCACTCGATACGTCGCGCTGAACTTCCGGTTTTGCCAGTTTCAACAGCGCGCTGCGCGATCTTGGAAGTTCGATTCCGTGCTGCTATCGTTGTTCACTTTTTGACGATTTCGGAGCGGGAGATACATGCCCTTGATCTTGCGTCGAGCGATTGCGGATGATGCCGCCGAGGTGGCTGAAGTCTATCTACGGTCACGCAATACGCTGGCATCGTACGCGCCGCTCGCGCATCCGGAAGCCGCCGTCCGCGATTGGGTTGCCAACATGCTTGTGCCGTCGGGCAACGTTACCGTTGCCGTGAACGATGATCGCATCGTCGGCATGGCTGCGCACGTTGTCGCTGACGGCGTGGCATGGCTTGATCAGTTGTATGTGTGCCCCGAATTCAAGCGACGAGGGATTGGTTCCTCCCTCCTCGAATCGGTGAAATCGCAAACGGTTGGCAAGCTCCAGCTCTATACGTTCCAGTTGAATCGCGATGCTGCTGCGTTTTATGAGCGGCACGGGTTCGTTGCGATTGCATACAGTGACGGAAGCCGAAACGAGGAAGGGTGTCCCGATGTTTTGTACTGCTTGACACGGTAGCGCACGAAACGCCTGTCCGTGCTGCGCAGCCAAGCGCTTGTCCAAGGGTCCACCGGCATTGCCCTTGGAGCATGCTCATCAACGTAACGGCCAACACCCCGCCACCGTCATGCTCGGCGCGTGCTCAGCCTGATTGTCCCTCGCCGGCGATACGGGCAAGCCACTCCGAAAAGCCCCCCGCTATGCGCTCGCGTCGCGCGTCATCATGCCAGACCCGAATCACTTGTCCCGAGAAACCGTCGTCCGCGGGATCGAGGTCAATACACAGATGATTGCCGCTACCGTCGTGCGTGAATGGAATCCACTTCAGGTTGTACCAGTCGTCCCCGATGCCTGGATCCGGTTCCGATTCCACGCCGTCGAAATCGCCTCCGTCGACGAGACCTTTCCAGATACGCCATTGCGCGAGGATCTCGTGCGAGCTCAGCAGCGCATCGCTTCCGGAAAATTCATCAATCGAAATGATTTATTTTGTCGCGGCTCAATTTAAATATCGATCCGATTGAAATCAAACTGCTATATTTGTCAGGAAGATGAAAATGATATTAACAAGACCACACCATGACCATTTCTTTTTTATAAACAATCCAACCTAATTAACCGGCTATTGAATCCTTTGTCGATCAAAGCAGCTCACGACGCGGTTCGCCACGAGGCTGGGCATGGATGACGCTTCGAGGCCACGCTGCAAGGTGATTCCAGATCAATCGACTCCGGTTCACCGAGTGGTCAAATCACTTTGAAACTATCGCATCAACAATTTCATCCGAAGCATCCAATTTAAAAACACATCCAGATATATTTCATTTTCCTTGCAATGATTGGCGAATGATGTAGGCTTGCTGGCGCCGTCATGAACTTCTTGCAAACCCTCTTCGCGGTGCATTTAACCATGCGCAATTTATTAAATCGTTCTGCCTCGAATTCGATTCAATACTCCATTGGAATCCTGCTGATTGCAGCCAGCCTTGCCGAATTCGCTCATGCGGCGCCAATCGAGACGTCGTTGCAACGCTCGATCGGGCAGGCGCTTCAATCCCGATCGGGTGGAACGTTGAAGCTGCCGGCCCGGTCGGACGACAGCCTGGTCGAGGCAATCAAAACCGACGACGTTTCCGGGTGGGTATTTGGCACTGCGACACAAATCCTGCACGAGGATGAATCCGGCGATCCCGTCACGAAGCTGTTCATTGCGCGCAACATGAATGGCCAATGGATCTCGGGTGTGGAGGGCAGCAGCAAGTTTGGAGAATTGCTCGATGCGGCGCCACCTACGCTGCTCGCGGCCGACGAACGGAAAAATCTGGCGTCGAGACGCGCATCGCTTGCACCACGGTCGGCTGCATTGCCGCAACCAGGCCTTGCGTTGCCGTGGGAACAGAATGCCGGGTGGTATTGGACGGGCGGTGCACACGGCTGGTCCGGACAAAGCAGGCCGTATAACTCCCTCGACTTCTCGGGTGGCAACGGCCGCGTGCTGGCGGCGCGAGACGGCTATCTTTACAAGAGCTGCGAGCGCGACGGCAGTGCCATCGTGAAGGTGGTTCACGACAATGGCTATGCGACGACTTATTACCACATGGTCCAGCTGACGTCGCTGAACAGCGGTACGCGTGTTCGCCAGGGGGAATATCTCGGCAGCGTCGGAAACGGCCTGCCGTGCGGCGGACAAACGACGGGGCCGCATGTTCACTTTTCATTGAGCAAGGATGGCAATGACGTGTCCGTCAATGGCATGACGATCGGCGGCTGGCAATTCTTCGAAGGCACTTCGCCGTATTCCGGATACGCGGTTCGCAATCAGCGACGCGTCTCCCCGCAGGCATGGCTGGTCAACTACGGCAGTGCGGATTCTGGCGATCCGTCCACGCCCGTCAGCGCGCGTGTCCAGGCACCGGGTTCAGCGAATCTGCGCAGCGCGCCTTCATTGTCGGCGCCGGTCGTCGGTTCGCTCGAGAATGGGCGCACCGTCCAGCTCGCTTGCCACCAGTACGGCGACTCCGTGAACGGCAACTGGGGCGCCACACGGCTTTGGTATCGACTCGACTCGAATCAATGGATCTCCGACGGATTCGTCTACACGGGCAGCAACGACCCGGTGGTGCCGGAATGCGTGAATTAGCGCGGGCGCACCGGCGTACGCCGGTGCCGCCGCACCGCGACAGGAAAAACGACGCCCCACCGTTACATGATGCGCAGAAACATCCCCGCCTTCTCGGGCAGCACCGACGGTTGGAAACCGTAACGCTCGTAGAACTTCGGTGTCCCGTGATCCGCCATCAGGCTGACATACGCGGTTGGCGGCGCATGCTCGTGAACGTAGCCCATGAGCGCCTGCATGATCAGGTCGCCCACGCCCTTCTTCTGGTGAGCGGGCAACACCGCGATATCGACGATCTCAAAGAAACAACCGCCGTCGCCAATTACGCGGCCAATTCCGACCGGATCGCTGTCGCAATACGCCACGACGCTGAATAACCCATTCCTCAACCCGATCGTCGCAGCCTGCTCCGACTTCCTGCTCAGCCCTGCGGCAAGACGAATGTCGATGTATGTGGATACCGCCGGGACTTCCTGTCGAACGACGTATGCCATGCGAACCCTTCAGGTTAGCCGTACAGGCAGATGGACCGACCTCGCTGCGCATGAGTACATCGAACCACGAACCCGAACGCGCGCATCAGACAACACCACAACCATCAATCCGGCGAGGCGATAGACCGCAGGTGCAGCCACCCACCGTCCACCACCTCGCCAAATCCACCAAGCGCCTTACAGAACCCGCTCCAGCGCATCCGCAAACCGTGCAACCGCCCCATCGACATCATGCAGCTTGTCGAGGCCGAACAACCCGAGACGGAAGGTCTTGAAATCCTCCCCCTCGTCACATTGCAACGGAACGCCTGCCGCGATCTGCAACCCGACATCCGCAAACTTCTTCCCGGTGCGAATCCCGTCGTCATCCGTATAACTGACCACGACACCCGGCGCCTCGAACCCTTCCGCCGCCACGCTCCGGAAACCCTTCTCGGCCAGCAACGCACGAATCCGCTTGCCGAGCTCGAGCTGCTCCGCCTTCACCTTGTCGAAGCCGTACGCCTCGGTTTCCTTCATCACGTCGCGCAGCGTCGTGAGGCTGTCGGTGGGCATCGTCGCGTGGTACGCGAACCCGCCGCCTTCATAGGCTTCCATGATCTGCAGCCACTTGCGCAGATCGCACGCGAAGCTGGTGCTGGTCGTGCCATCGATGCGTTCGCGGGCCAGCTCGCCGAGCATGACCATCGCGCAGCACGGCGACGCGCTCCAGCCCTTCTGCGGCGCGCTGATCAGGATATCGACGCCGCTCGCCTGCATGTCGACCCAGACCGTGCCGGACGCGATGCAATCCAGCACGAACATGCCGCCGACCGCATGCACGGCGTCGGACACCGCGCGCAGATACCCGTCGGGCAGCATCATCCCGGACGCGGTTTCAACATGCGGCGCAAACACCAGATCCGGTTTGTGCTCCTTGATCGCGGCGACCACTTCGTCGATCGGGGCCGGCGCATATGCGGCCTGCCGCCCCGCTTCGACCGGGTGCGCCTTCAGCACCGTCGTTTCGGACGGAATGCTGCCCATGTCGAAGATCTGCGACCAGCGGAAGCTGAACCAGCCGTTGCGGATGACGAGACACTTCTTGTTCGTTGCGAACTGCCGCGCGACGGCTTCCATGCCGAACGTCCCGCTGCCGGGGACGATCACGACGGACTTCGCGTTGTAGACTTTTTTCAGCGTGCCGGAGATGTCGCGCATGACGCCCTGAAAGCGTTGCGACATATGGTTGACCGATCGATCGGTGTACACCACCGAATATTCGAGGAGCCCCTCGCGGTCAACATCGGGAAGTAATCCTGGCATGCTCGCCTCCGGTGAAAGATGAACGATGGAATCCGGGTGAGCAGTGTCCGTGATGCGATACCGCCCTGCACCCATGCAATTGCGTTATTTTCTCGACGAAAGCAGATTCTAACGAAGGCCGCG